>JACMOF010000543.1 GCA_014378155.1 Caulobacter sp.
AGCCGTCCGCGCCAGTCCGACAGGCCCTCGACCGTGGCCGCGTTGACGCTGTCGACCGTGCCCAGGATCGGCCGGGCCAGGGGATGGTCGCCCCAGGCGGCGGCCTGGACCAGGTCGAACACATAGTCGTCGGGCGCGTCGGCGGCCTCGGCGATCTCCTGGGCCACCACCTGCTTCTCGCGGGTCAGGTCGGCCTCGTCGAGCGTGGGGCGCAGGACGAGGTCGCTGAGCACGCTCATGCCCAGGTCCAGCCCGCCCTTCAGGGCGCGGACCTGGAAGCTGGTGCGCTCATACCCCGTGGCGGCGTTGATCGACCCGCCCTGGGCCTCGATCACCTCGACGATGTCGCGCGCGCTGCGACCGCCGGCCCCCTTGAACACCATGTGCTCCAGCAGGTGCGACCAGCCCGACCGTGCCGGGTCCTCATAGGCCGCGCCGCGCCCGGCGACGACCGACAGGGCCACGGTCTCGAGACCGGGCATGGGATCACAGACGACGCGGACGCCGTTTTCGAGGGTGTGCAGGGTGGCGGAGGTTGTCATGTCCCCCTCGCATAGCGACCCAGCGGCCAGGACGCCAGGATGATCCCTTCTGCCGCAAGGGGAGAAGGAAGGATCAGGCGTTCGCGAACACCCGGACGAACGCCTTCACCGTCTCGGCGTCAGCCGGCAGCCGCTCAAACTTTTCCGGCTTCTTCGAGTGGTCCGGCGTGGCGCGCGGGGTCACCGGGCTGACGCCGGCGGCGGCCAGCACGGCTTGCGGGAACTTGGCCGGGTGGGCGGTGGCGAGGATCACCACCGGGGTCGCGGGGTCGGCCAGGCGCAGGACGTTGGCGGCGGCCACGGCGACGGCGGTGTGGGGGTCGAGGAGTTCGCCGGTCTCGTTGAGGGTGGAGAGGATGGTCTTGGCGGTGTCGGCCTCGCTGACCGAAGCCCCCTGGAACAGGTCGCGCATCTTGGCGTGGGCGGAGGGCGGGATGTCGAGCACGCCGGTACCGGCGAAGGCGCGGAAGGCGCGGCCGGTCTCGACCCCGTCGCGGCCCACGGCCTCGAAATACAGCCGCTCGAAATTGCTGGCCACCTGGATGTCCATGGCCGGGCTCTGGGTGGCGTGGACGCCGCCGCTGGCGTAGCGGCCTTCCTCGAAGGCTCTTGCGAGAATATCATTGGAGTTGGTGGCGGCGATGATCCGGGCGATCGGCAGGCCCATGCGGCTGGCGACATAGGCGGCGTAGGCGTCGCCGAAATTCCCCGTCGGCACCACGAAGGCCACCTTGCGGGCAGGGGCCCCCAGGGCGACGGCGGCGGTGAAGAAATAGACGGTCTGGGCGGCGATCCGCGCCCAGTTGATCGAGTTGACGCCCGACAGGTCGACGGCGTGGCGGAACTGGTCGTCCTGGAAGGCTTCCTTGACGATGGCCTGGCAATCGTCGAACGAGCCGAGGATCGAGAGGCAGGCGACGTTCTTGTCGGTAGCCGTGGTCATGAACCGGCGCTGGACCTCGCTGATCCGGCCCTCGGGGAACAGGGCCACGATGCGGGCATGCCTGCGGCCGGG
>JACMOF010000058.1 GCA_014378155.1 Caulobacter sp.
GCCCTTGACGACGGTGCCTTCCGCGAAGTCGCGGCCGCCCATGGAATCGTTCAGCAGCGCTTCGAAATCGTCGCGCGTCGGGTTGAAGCTCATATCGTCAGCCATGCTGATGTTTAGTCTCGTGTTGAGGGAAGCCCTGCGGTGAGCAGCCGTCGAATGACGGTTCTCGGGATTCCGGGTGTGGGGTTTTTTGAGGCGGGTCCGGCGCTTCCAAAGCGGCGGCGAGGCGGGCGGTGGATTAGCCCGGGAGGTTCCCCGACCGGGCGCGCGCCGTCTCGACAATGCGGCGGGCCGCATCGAAGGCCTGGTCTATAGTCATTTCCGACGTATCAAGCAAGACGGCGTCGGCGGCCTGGGTCATCGGCGAATCGGCGCGGCCGCCGTCGCGTTCGTCGCGCTTCCTGATGTCGGCCAGGATTTCGTCATAGGCGACGGCCTCGCCCTGGCCGACAAGCTGCCTCCAGCGACGATCGGCGCGGATTTCGGCGGAAGCGGTGACATAGAGCTTGGCCGGCGCGGCGGGCGCGATGACCGTGCCGATATCGCGGCCGTCGATGACGCTGCCCGGCTCCTGGGCGGCGAACCGCTGTTGAAACTCGCGGAGCGCCTGCCGGACCGGGGTATGGACCGCCACCCGGCTGGCCAATTCGCCGGCGGCGCGGGTGCGCAGTTCGGGCTGTTCGAGTTCGGAAGGCCGCAGCGCCAGGGCCGCCGCCGTCGCGATGCTCACGTCGTCGAGATCACCGCCGTCTTGCGCCACCTTCAGGCCGACGCCGCGGTACAGCAACCCCGAGTCCAGCAGCGGATAGCCGTAGAGCTTGGCCAGGCGCGAGGCGATCGTGCCCTTGCCCGAGGCGGCGGGACCATCGACGGCGATGATGAAGGCCATGAATAGGCTCCGCTTTCGCTCCCGACGTACGGACGGAAGGGATTTAATCCGTCTCCCCGGCGAAGGCCGGGGCTCAGGTGAAACCCACGAGCCGCTCAGGATGAATCTGGGTCCCGGCCTTCGCTGGGAAAACGGTAGTGGGATGGCGTATCTAGCGCTTCAGGCGTCCTCGAGCGTTGCTCCCAGCCCGCGCATCATCTCCGCGAAGCCGGGGAAGCTGGTGGCGATCATGCCGGGCTCGTCGATCTCGACCGGCTGCTGGGCGGCCATGCCGAGGATCAGGTGGCTCATGGCGATGCGGTGATCGCCGTGGGTGTGGACGAGGCCGCCGCCGCGCACAGGATGATTGGCGCGCGCCGTACCGATCACCGTCATGCCCTCGGGCTCTTCCTCGACGGTGACGCCGCAGGCCTTCAAGCCCGCCGCCGTCAGGGCGATGCGGTCGCTTTCCTTGACCCGCATCTCGCCGATGCCGCGCATCACCGTGGAGCCCTCGGCGAAGGCCGCTGCCACCGCCAGGATCGGATATTCGTCGATCATCGCCGGGGCCCGCTCGGGCGGCACAACCACGCCCTTCATGTCGGGGGAGTAGCGGGCGGTGATGTCGCCGACCTGCTCGCCGCTGGCCTCGCGGATATTGGCGATCACCAAGTCCGCGCCCATCTCCTGAAGCGTCGTGAACAGGCCGGTGCGCAGGTCGTTGAGCATCACGCCTTCGACCGTCACTTGCGAGCCTGGGACGATCAGGCCAGCCACCAGCGGGAAGGCCGCCGACGACGGGTCGCCGGGCACCGCCACATGGGTTCCGGTCAGCTTCTGGCCGGCCGGCAGGCGGATGTGGCGGATATTGTCGCGGTCCTCCACGGTCACCTCGGCCCCGAAGGCGCGCAGCATGCGCTCGGTGTGGTCGCGGGTGGCTTCGGGCTCGATCACCTCGACCCCGCCCTCGGCGTGAAGGCCAGCCAGCAGCACGGCCGACTTCACCTGGGCCGAGGCCATCGGCAGGGTGTATTGCAGGCCGCGCAGGTTGCCGCCCTTCAGGGTCAGCGGCAGGCGGCCCTTGTCGCGGCCCACCCAGGTCGCGCCCATCCGGGCGAGGGGATCCAGCACCCGGCTCATCGGCCGGCCGCGCAGCGACTGGTCGCCGGTGAAGGTGGCGCAGAGCGGGAAGCCCGCCGCCGCGCCCATGACCAGCCGCACGCCGGTGCCGGCATTGCCGCAGTCGACGACGTCCGACGGCTCGACGAAGCCGCCCTTGCCCTCGATCCGCCAGCGGCCGCCGCCCTCCTGTTCGACCCGCGCGCCGAACGATCGCATGGCCTGGGCGGTCGCCAGGACATCGGCGCCCTCCAGCAAACCCTCGACCGTGGTGGTCCCCGAAGCCAGGGCGCCGAGGATCAGCGAGCGGTGCGAAATCGACTTGTCGCCGGGCGCGCGGACCGTTCCGCGCAGGGGCCCGCCAGGGGTGCTCTTCAATCCAGCCGCCGTCATGCCGCCACCGGCCTCCGTATCATGAGCTTTTCGCGAGGGGATTGCTTTTGACAGCGGCTCCCTAGCATGGCAAGTGACCCGCCGCTTTCCCCATCTGGATCAAAGGGTCGCCAACTTGGCCAATCCCGAACTGGGCGCAAAACAAATTTGCCCCAACTGCCAATCGAAATTCTACGACCTGGGCCGCCGCCCGGCTCTATGTCCCAAGTGCGGCGAGTCGTTCGATCCTGAAGAGGCGCTGAAGTCGCGTCGGGTTCGCGCGCGCGCCATCACGCCGGACTATGACGCCGAGGACGAAAAACCCGTCGCTCCCGCCAAGGAGCCGGACGGCTACGAGGACGAGGTCGATGAGACCCCGGAAATCGACCAGGCGGTGGAAGCCGATGTGGTCGACGCCGAGGACGACACCGACCCGGTCGCGACCCCGGCCGCCGGCGCCGACGAGCTGGGCGTTGATTTCGCCGAGGACGAAGACCTGGCCGAGGACGAAGCCGACGACGTTCCGTTCCTTGAGGACGAAGACGAGGAAGACGTCCTCGACGACGAAATCGAAGGCCTGCCGGGCGCCGACGACGACGATCGCTAGGCCCTTTCATTGAAGATATTTTTCGAGAACGACGATCTCGAAAAATATCCGAAAAAATGTGCCGGGAGGGTTGATCCAGAAATCCTCCCGGCATAGGTTCCGCGCCTCTTCGGGGGCCACCCAATCGGGGCCGCCGCAGACACCGAGACATTCCGGGTTTTTCCACTTGGAAATCCTTGAACTCTTGGGGCTTTAGCTCAGCTGGTAGAGCGCTTGCATGGCATGCAAGAGGTCAGCGGTTCGACTCCGCTAAGCTCCACCAAAACGGCCGCTTCCCTAAAGGGAGCGGCCGTTTCCATGTCTGGGGTGCAGCTCCTCCCCCAGTGGGGGAGGTCTCGGCGAAGCCGACGGAGGGGAGAGTGGTCGGCAGGTGATCTCCTGCAGGATCTATGGCCCTAAACTCCCCCCACCGATCGCTTCGCGATCGCCTCCCCCACAAGGGCAGGACTTGACCCTAAGCCCCCCGCGCCACGAACCAGCCGTTGCGGAAGCCCTTGTCGGCCTTGCCATAGACAAACGGCCCGCCGTCCGGCGCGGTGAAGCGACCTCCGGCTGCGAGCAGGATGGCGTGGCCGGCGGCGGTGTCCCATTCCATGGTCGGGCCGTGGCGCGGATAGAGGTCGGCCGCGCCCTCGGCGATGCGGACCAGTTTGATCGAACTGTCCATCGGCGCGCGCAGATCAAAGCCGTATTCGGCCGCAAGTTCGGTCGCGCGCTCTTCGCTCATGGTGTGGCTGACCAGGGCCAGGGCCTGGCCTTTCAGCCAAGGGCGGGCGCGCACGGCAACCTCGGCAGCGCCCGGTCCGTCGCGCTTGATCACGCCGTCGGCGGTCGTGAACCAAATCTCGCCCGTGGCTGGCGCGCAGATCGCGCCGGCCACGGGAGCCCCGTTGTCGATCAGGCCGATATTGACCGTGAAATTGGGATCGCCGCGCACGAAGGCCTTGGTGCCGTCCACCGGATCGACCAGGAAGAAGCGCGGGCCAATGACGTCGGGCGCGCCGAACTCGCTGGCGTGCTCCTCGGAGATCGCCGGGATATCGGGAAAGCGTTCGGCCAGCAGGGTCAGGATCAGCCGCTCGCCAGCCCGGTCCGCCTCGGTGACCGGGCTTTCATCGGCCTTGCGGACCACGTCCAGATCGGTGCGCCAGAACGGCAGGATGACCTCGGCGGCCGCCTCGACGATGGTCGCCAGATCTCGGCCCATGTCGGCCAAATCTTGAGTGCTCATTAGGTCCCTCTGGGGTCGTCGCCGACGAAGACCAGGCTGACGCGCGTCGCGTCCACCGTCTGCTTGCCGGCGTCCTCGAAATTGACGGTCACGCGATGGCCGATCACCGATTGCACCTGGCCCAGCCCCCAGTCGGGCTGGCCGGGATGGCGCACGAGGACGCCGGGCTCGAGAAACGGATCCATCACCCGCCCCTGATAGGCGACCGGTCCCGTTTGCCAAAGCCACAAATCACGCCAAAGATCGCGTCATGACCGAAGCCGACGCCCCCTCGCCCGCCCTGACCGACGCTCCCGCTCCGGAATTGAACGTCCCCAAGCTCGACATAGGGGGCCCCGACTTCGCCGCGATGGTCGCCGCGCGGCTCTGTCACGACTTCATCAGTCCGGCCAGCGCCATCGTCTCGGGCCTGGACCTGCTGGAGGACCCGTCGGCCCAGGACATGCGCGAGGACGCCATGAGCCTGATCGCCTCCAGCGCCCGCAAGCTGGCCGACCTGCTCCAGTTCACGCGCGTCGCGTTCGGCGCGTCTGCCTCGGCGGAGAACTTCGACTCCCGTGAGCTGGAAAAGTTGTCGCAGGGTGTGTTCGCTCATGTCCGCCCGACCATGGTGTGGGACATACCGGCCACGGTGCTGAACAAGGCCAGTGCGCGGGCCATTCTCAACATCGCCCAACTCGCGGCTAGCGCCCTGCCCGCTGGCGGGGTGGCGACGCTAAAGGCCGTGGTCCTGGACGGCCGTGTGGCCATCACCGCCGACGCGCTGGGCCCCCGCGCCCGGCTTCGCCCAGAGGTCCTGGCCGGACTGAAGGGCGAGGCCCTCGCCGAGGGGCTGGGCGGCCCCTGGGTGCAGGCGGCTTATCTTCACGCCTTGGTCCGCGCCGCCGGCGGCCAGGTCGGGGTCGAATTGGCTGAAGACCGGGTCAGCCTGGCCGCGTGGGTTCCCGCTTAGGCCCCTTCGCGACGATTAAAGCCGGACATCGTCCGCAACGTCACTGCTCCTTAACCCCCGCCGCGCCAATCTGGGGGTCTTGAATTGGAGCATGCCGTGAAGACCTGCCTCGTCGTCGATGACAGTCGGGTGATCCGAAAAGTCGCCCGGCGCGTCTTGGAGGACATCGGCTTCGAGATCGCCGAGGCCGCCGATGGCGTGGAGGCCCTGGCCTGGTGCCGGGCGGCCATGCCTGACGCTGTTCTGTTGGACTGGAACATGCCGGTGATGAACGGGATAGAATTCCTGCGCCATCTGCGCCAGGAGCCGGGCGGCGACGCGCCGGTCGTGGTGTTCTGCACCGTCGAGAACAGCATCGAGCGCATCCGCCAGGCGTTGGACTGCGGCGCCAATGAATACATCATGAAGCCGTTCGACGGCGACATCATCACGGCGAAATTCGCCGAGGCGGGCCTGCTGTGATCCCCGAGGACATGGAGCTTCTGGCCGCCCTTGCCCGCCAGCGCGCCGGTCTGCGGATCGAGAGCGACAAAACCTACCTCGTTGAAAGCCGTCTCGGGCCGCTGGCCCGGCGTGAAGGCTTCGAGTCGATTGAAGCGATGATCGCCGCCCTGCGCGCCCATCGCGAGGACCGGTTGATCTGGGCCGTGGTCGAGGCCCTGACCCTCAACGAAACCGCCTTCTTCCGCGACCGCGAGACCTTCGCCCATCTGCGCGATACGCTGTTGCCGGCCCTATCGCGCCAGACTCGCGATCGCCCGATCCGAATCTGGAGCGCCGCCTGCTCGACCGGCCAGGAAGTCTATTCCCTGGCCATGACCGCAGCGGACGCGCGCGGCGTCGAGCCGGGCGCGCGCTTTGAATTCTTCGGGTCGGACCTTTCCGACCGCTGCCTGGAGAAGGCCCAGAGCGGGCTCTACACCCAGTTCGAGGTGCAGCGCGGCCTGCCGATCCGGCTGCTGGTCAAGCATTTCGAGAACGCCGATGAAATGTGGGCGATCAGCCCGCGTATCCGCCAGGCGGTGCGCTGGCGGCGGATCAATCTGATGGCCGACCTATCGCCTCTGGGCAAGTTCGACGCCATCCTGCTGCGCAATGTGCTGCCGGGGCTTGATCCCGGCGTCCACGCCCGGGTTATCGAGAGCCTGGCCGCGCGCCTCGAGGACGACGGCGTGCTGCTGATGGGCGAGGGTGAGAGCCTCACCGAGGTCACCGGGGCCGTACTGCCGGTCGCCGATCATCCCGGCCTGTTCACCCGCGACCCCAACTTCCGCGCCGCCGCCTAGGCGCCTCAGGCCCCGGCCCACCCGCGAAAAAGCGCGCCGGTCGACTGACCGGCGGGCTCAATCTTTAGTCCGCAGCTAGATGCTTACTTGGCGTCCTTGGCGGTGTCGCTGACGGCGTGGCCGGCCGACGAGACATCCTTGCCGGCGCCTTCGACGGTGTTGCAGGCGGCGACGGACAGGCTGGCGGCGATGGCGGCCAGGATGATGAGCTTGCGCATGGAAGTTCTCCGATGGTCGCCCGACGGGCGTCTGAAAGTGTTGCCCCTGCAGAACGTCTGCGGCGCCGCTAGGTTCCGCCTACGCTCTCGACCGGCGGCGCTTGCGGCGTCGGGAAAATCAGTCGCACCAGCAGGCCGCCAGCTGGCGAGGCCTCGAACAGAAGTTTCCCGCGCAGCTGCCGAGCGAAGGCGGTCATCAGGGTCCGCCCAACGCCCTCGACCGGACCCTTGGGCGCGCCGGGACCGTCGTCGCCGATCGCCAGTTCAGCCTCTTCGCCGCGCACGAAGAAATCGACGGTCAGCGTCCCGCCCCGCTCGCCCAGGGCGTGCTTCTGGGCGTTGGTGATGGCCTCGACCGCGAACAGGGCCAGGGGCGCAAGCCGGTCTGGATCGATGACCAGCGGGTCGGCATGCACCTCGGTGCGGATCGGCCCGCTACCCATCGAGTCGCCGGCCAGCAGCAAGGCGGTCAATTCCTCGAGGAACGGTCGCAGGTCCACCCGCTTGAGGTCTGGGCCCTGGTAGAGCGCGCGGTAGATCTGGGCCAGGGCGGTGATCCGCTGGCGGGTGTCGTTGAGCGCGGTGCGGGCGGCTGGGTCGGTCAGCGCCCGCTGCTGCATGTTGAGCAGCGAGGAGATGATCTGCAGGTTGTTCTTCACCCGGTGATGGATCTCGCGCATCAGCGCGTCCTTCTCGCCCAGGCTGTCGCGCAGGGACGCGTCGCGAGCGACGATGGCGGCGGCCATGTCGTCGAGCGTGGCGGCCAGTTCGCGGATTTCCGGCGGCGCCCGCTCGGCCTGCAGCGGCCGGACGGTGAAGCGACCCCGGGCATAGATGGCCGCCACCCGGCGCAGATAGACGATCCAGCGGACCACCGCCTGCTCGGTGGCGTAGAGCACCGCCGCCAGGGCGAGGACGAAAGCCAGCAGCGGCGCCAGCAGGCGCAACGCTGGATTCAGCCAGGCCCAGGAAGCCAAGCCGGGGGCCTTGGCCGACAGGATGACGAACACCTGCTCGCCGACCAGGGGCGCGGCGGAGAAGTCGCGATGGCCATGATCCGCGTCGAAGCCCGACCATAGGGCCGAGCCGGTTTTGGCGGCGCGGTCGCGCCAGGCCTGGGGTGGCGCGCTGAACGCCCGAGGATCGGTGGCGGCGAACACGTGGCCATCGGAATCGGCCAGGGCCACCTCGGCGCCGCCAGGCAGATAGCGATTGGCGGTCTCCGGCTTCAGACTGGACAGGGTGAGGATGGCGGCCATGGCGCCGCCGAACTTTCCATTGGCGTCCTCGGCCCGCACAGCGGTCAGCACCGAAGGCTCGTCTGCATAGGACACCCCCGGCACGCTGGCCACGACCATGTGCGAGCCGGCCGCCAGGTTCTGAAACCAGGACCGACCCGAACGCGCGGCGTCGGGGGGGGTGGTCGCGGCGGCGCAAGACACCCGGCCATAGGCGTCGAAGCGGATCAGATTGGCATAGCCCGGAAGGTGGCTCTTCACCGTGTCGAGGCGCTGGGCGCAGGATAGCCCAACCGAACCCGGACCAAGCGTCTGCAGCAGAACGCCGGCCGCCTCAATGCGGGCGCGGGCGATCGCCGCGCTGCGCCCTGCCGCCAGTTCGAGACTTTGACGTCGAGAATCGGCCTCCGCCTTGAAGGCGAAGACCGACTGAAGAACACCCAGAACGAGGACGGGGAGGAGCGCGATGAACAGCGCGCCGGCCAACCGGACCCGAATGGAGCCGACGACGTCGGAACCGCGCCCGAGAGAAGACTTCACCGCAGGGTGCTCAGTCTCTCCGCGTCGGCCAGGATGGCGTACATGGCGTCGCCGGCGGCGCCACCGTCGCGGTCATAGGCGCCCGCTTCCAGAATGGCCTGCAGGGCGCGCCGGGCCCGGCTGACGCGGCTCTTCACCGTACCGACCGCGCAGCCGCAGATCTCGGCCGCTTCCTCGTAGGCGAACCCGCCCGCGCCCACCAAGATCAGCGCTTCGCGCTGTTCTGGCGGCAGCATGGCCAGGCTGAGCCGCAGCTCGTCCAACGCAACCGGGGCCTCGGGATCATCAACCGCCACGAGGGTGCGCTCGGCGGCCTCTTGATCAAGCTGGCTCTGGCGCCAGGAGCGACGCTTCTCGGAATAGAACTGGTTGCGCAGGATCATAAAGGTCCAGGCCTTCATGTTGGTGCCCAGTTGGAAGCTGGCCCGAGCGTCCCACGCCTTCATCATGGCGTCTTGCGCCAGATCATCGGCCGCGGTGGGGTCGCCGGTCAAAGTACGAGCGAAGGCGCGAAGATGCGGGATGAGCGTGACAAGTTCCTTCTTGAAGGCCACATCACGGACCGGGTCGAAGGGCGACCGGCCGACTTGCGCTTCCGTCATGGTTCAACGCTCTCCCGAAGGCTTTTCTGCCTTGCGAAGGATGTCGAGGAATTCGTCGGGTACAGGCTCGTTCACGACCTCGTCGAACATCTGACGAAGCTTGACGCCAATAGCCTGCTGACGGAGCCGGGCTTCATCGAGGGCGGCGGCCCCCTTGCGATGATCTTCCATGGGTACGTGTTCAATCATGTCCTCGACGCCGATAAAACGCGACGCCCGCCCCCTGGCCGAATGAGTGTCCGCAGGATGACAACGTCGAATTCCGTATGAGGTTCCGCAAGCTTGAGCATATGGTGGCAAAACTAGTCCGCTCGAGGAACCCCGACGCGCCGCGAAATGGAACCGCGCAGGGCGCGCCGCGTTTAGTGCTCGATGGCGAACGGCGCAGCTTTGCCGCGACGGTCGTTTTTTTGTTCCCAAGACACTCAAACGGGAGGGGTCATGAGTCTTCTTGCCCGGCTAGCGCCGCACTTGCCTTATGTTCGTCGCTACGCTCGCGCGCTGACTGGCGACCAGACCACTGGCGATCATTATGTGCGCGTTGCGCTCGAGGCTCTGGCGGCCGGTGAAAGGTCGTTGGACGCCAATCTGTCGCCGCGCGTTGCCTTGTATCGCGTGTTCCACGCCATTTGGCTGTCCTCCGGCGCGCAGCTCGAAGCGCGGCGCGACGACGTCGTTGGTCATGGTGACGACGCCTCGCAGCGGCTGATGCGGATCGCTCCGCGTTCGCGGCAGGCGTTTCTGCTGACGGCGCTGGAGGGCTTCACCCCGACCGAGGCCTCGCAGATCCTCGACTGCGATTTCGCCGAGGTCGAGCGCCTGATTTCTGAAGCGCAGCAAGAGATCGACGCCGAACTGGCCACTGACGTCCTCATCATCGAGGACGAACCGGTGATCGCGGCCGATATCGAGGCCTTGGTGCGTGAGCTTGGCCACGACGTCATCGACATCGCCGCCACCCGCGGTGAAGCAGTCGAGGCCGTCAACCGTCGCACCCCGGGCTTGGTGCTGGCCGACATTCAGTTGGCCGATGGTTCGTCGGGCATCGATGCGGTCAAGGATATTCTGGCGCGTCTCGACGTGCCGGTGATCTTCATCACCGCCTTCCCCGAGCGCCTGCTGACCGGTGAGCGTCCGGAGCCGACCTTCCTGATCACCAAGCCCTTCCAGCCGGAAACGGTGAAGGCGGCGATCGGCCAGGCGCTGTTCTTCCATCCGCGCCGGACCCAGAAGGCGGCCTGATCTTTCAGGCCTGAAAACGAGGAAGGCCCCGGTTCGTCGCCGGGGCCTTTTTCGTATGCGTGTCGCTCGTGACGCAAATCCCCAGCGCTTAGCCAGCTGGCGTTTGCTTCACCGGTGTCTGGGGTGTGGAATAACGTCCGGCTTCCTGCGTGGTCTTGGCGCCGTTGTTGTGCTCGACGCTGGCCAGATCGCCCGAGCGCATGGCCCAGGCCCCGAACAAGCCGATAGCAGCCAAGACGGTCGAGATGATCAGCACCCAGAACACGTGCTTGCCGCGGCGACCTTGACGGGCGCGGGTTTCGTTAAGGACGGGACCGGAACGGTCGAGATCGGCGGGCATGGCAGGCTTCCTTATCGCGCGGCAGAATATCCGCCCGAGCTGAGCTCGGCCGAACCGCCGTGTGCGGGGTTGTTGAAATGCTGGAGCACGCCGGCCGACGCCGCGATAACGACGATCACCGTCAAGGCGGTCATGCGGTTGCGGACGGTCTTTTGCCGACGCGTCAGCGCCTGGTCGAAAACCAGTCCGCCATGCTCGGCTTGGTAGGTGCGGATCACGACGTAACTCCCCAGCTTCGAGGCCGTATGGCCTTCGGGAAATCAACGTCTGGCTTTCGCCGCTGTTCCCTGCGGCGGTGGCCGAGTGATGGCCTCAAGAAAAATCGCGGAATAGGCGAGAAAATATTCGTCGGGCGGGAACCGCCCCTTCTCGTTCACGTTTTCAATCTGCGGAGGCGGCGACGCCCCCCCGACTTGAGGCTAGCGCAAGTTAGCCTGTCGCCTCCGCACCCCACACTTCCAAGGCCTTAAGGCGGACCCTTGCGGATCCGCCCTTTGCTTTGGCGTAAGCGCGGCGAGGCGTGATCAGCCCCGCGGTCCGTTCAAATCGATCTTGACGTCGGCGCGGCGACGCAGAGGACGGGACTCGCCCGAGCCTGTCAGGGAGCCGCTATCGCCAGCAGCGGCGACGTCGATCTCCACATTGCGGAACCCGACCTTCGCCAAGGCGCCGGTGACCACGCTCGCCCGCGTCTTGGAGAGCGCCAGGTTGGCGTCTGCGGCGCCCACGGCGTCAGCCAGCCCCAGCACGCGGACGGAGTTCACCTGGCAGCCCTTGGCCATCGCGCCAGCGTTCTTGAGCACGGAACGCGCTTCGCTGGTCAGGGCGCTGGACTGGCTCTCAAAATAGATCTCCACCGCGAAGTCTTCGCAGGCCGGCGGCGTCATCACGATATCGGATCGCGACTTGGGTCCGGAATTGCTGGCGCAACCCGCGGCCAGCCCGGCGGCGACGACAACACCAATCGCCGTCAGTTCGACTCTTCTCATCGCTTGCCCTCTCGTGCTGCGGCCACGCAAAAGGCGGCCGGCGCATGCCGACCGCCCTTTCCAGGTCTTTCAGGCGACCCCGACTTAACGGGGGCTGCCGTCTTCCCAGTAGTAACGACCGCTACGCGAGTCGTAGTAGTAGTACCGTCCGGCCCGCTCGTCATAGTACTGACGGCGATTGGCGTTGGTCGAACCGCAGCCGCCGTCCTCGCGACAGCCCTTGACGGCGCCTGCGGTGCCGCCGATGGCGGCGCCGATGGCGGCGCCGGTACTGGCGCTGCCGCCGCCGACGTTGTTGCCGATGACCGCGCCGGCGAGAGCGCCCAGAGCGGCGCCCCCGGCGGCGTTGCGTTCGGTGTTGCCGGTCGCTGTGCAGCCGCTGGCCAGCACACCGACGCCCAGCAAGGCGATCAAGGTCTTCTTCATTGTGGCTCTCCCGTTCGAGCTTGTCCCGAGAGCCAAACGGCGGGGCGAGGCCAACGGTTCCGGGAACCCTCGCAAAGCTGCGCCGTTTGCCAAGTCAATGTTTCCGCGCGTTGGCGCTTTTGGATGTTTCGCATGCGCGTTGAAGTGATCGTCAATACCGCCTCGGGCTCGGTGGGCAAGGACGCGCCGGCCCAGGCGGAAGCCATCCTCGCCGAACATGGCGTGGAGGGTCAGGTGCATGCGCCGACCGAACGGGAGCTAACCGCCTGCATCCGCGCGGCCATCGAGCGTCGCCCCGACGCTATCCTGATCGTGGCCGGCGATGGCACGGCCCGCGCGGCGGCCGAGATGTCGGGTCCCGACGGCCCGATGATCGCGCCCTTGCCGGGCGGCACGATGAACATGCTGCCCCACGCGCTATACGGCGCGATTTCCTGGCCCGAGGCCATGGCCGCCTGCCTGAAGAACGGCGAGGCCAGGATGATTTCCGGCGGCGAAGTCAGTGGCCGACTGTTCTTCGTCGCCGCCATATTGGGCAGTCCGGCCCTGTGGGCCACCGCCCGCGAGGCCGCCCGGGCCGGGCGCGCCGACCTGGCGCTGATGCGGGCCCGGCGGGCGCTGCGACAGGCCTTCTCCACCCGCCTGCGCTACGTCCTCGACGGCCGCCCCAAAGGCAAGACCGAGGCGCTGAGCCTGATGTGCCCCCTGGTCTCGGCCGACCTGCACGCCGACGAGCAGGCGCTTGGGGCTGCGGCCGTCGATCCGTCGAACGCCTTGGACATCTTCCGGCTCGGCGTCAGCACCGTGACCGGGAACTGGCGCAACGATCCGTCGGTGATCGTCGGCCGCTGCCGGGTCGGCAAGGTCTGGGCCGGCGGGCGGATTCCCGCTATCCTGGACGGCGAGCCGGTCCGGCTGGACGATACGGTCAGCATTCGCTTCCGCCCAAAAGCCTTCCGCGCCCTGGTGCCCGCCGCATGAGCCAAAGGCTGAAACTGGTCCAGGTCTCCGACATCCATTTCGGCGGCGAACACAAGGACGCCGTCGAGGCGGCGGTCGAACGCATCCATGCCGAGCGGCCCGACCTGGTGATCGCCGCAGGCGACCTGACCAAGGACGGGAAGACCACTGAGTTCGACGCCGCCAAGGCCTGGCTGGACCGGCTGCCTCGCCCGCAGCTGGTGACGCCAGGCAATCACGACACCCCGTTCGTCGGCCCCCGCGAGATTCTCAACCGCATCTTCGCGCCGTGGCGACGCTATGAGCAGCGGTTCGGCGAGCGGATGAACGGAGACTGGGACGACCCGCGCGTCACGGTGGTTAGCCTCAATTCCGCCCGCGCCTTCCAGCTCCGGCTGAACTGGTCGAAGGGCGCGGTGTCGCGCCGACAAATCCGCGAGGTTTGCGCGGCTTTGAAAGACGCCGCGCCGGACGCGTTGAAGATCGTGGTCTGCCATCATCCGCTGATCGAGATGCTGGGCGGGCCGATGACCGCCAAGGTGCGGGGCGGTACGGCGGCCGCCCTGGCCTTCGCCGGCGCTGGGGTGGATCTGGTGCTGACGGGCCACATCCACGCGCCTTTCGTGCACCCCTACCCGTTCTCGGACGGCTGCACCCAGGCGGTAGGCTCGGGCACCCTGTCGGTGCGCGAACGTGGCGTGCCGCCTAGCTTCAATGTCATCGAGGTTGACGACGGCGACATCAAGATCACGGCCCTGGCCTGGGAGCGCACTCAGTTCACGGTCTGGCGAACTTGGTCGGTCCCGCGCCGCTGCGTCCCATGTTCAAACGAAAACGGCGCGACCGAGGTCGCGCCGTTGAACGTTTAGTCGAGAGGCTGAGGTCAAGCCGGTTCGGGATAGGTCCAGGCCGCGCCGTCGCCCTTGGCCGCCGCGAACTGCGCATCGGCGAACGCCCAGTTGGGCAGGACGTCGAACCAGGCTTCCAGGAAGCCTTTACGGTTGTTCTGGTGGTCCAGATAGTAGGCGTGTTCCCAGACGTCGCAGACCAGCAGCGGGGTGATCCCGTTCTTGGTCAGGGTGTCGTCGGCGTCGTGGGTCGAGAGGATCACCAGCTTGCCGGCCTGGACGGCCAGCCAAACCCAGCCCGAACCGAAGTGACCGACGCCCTCGGCGACGAACTTCTCCTTCAGGCCGGACAGATCGCCAAACGCCTCGGCGATCGCGGCCGAAAGCTCGGCCGACGGGGCCGCCTGGTCGGCGCTCATGCAGTCCCAGAAGAACGCGTGGTTCCAGGCCTGGGCGGCGTTGTTGAACACCTTGCCGGGACCGGCCTCGCGGATGACCGCTTCCAGAGGACGCTTGTCGCCCTCCAGCAGCAGCCCGTTCAAGGCGTTCACATAGGCCGCATGGTGCTTGTCGTGATGGAAATGAAGCGTGTTGGCCGAGATCGTCGGCTCCAGGGCTTCATAGGCATAGGGCAGGTCGGGGAGTTTGAACATGATCGCTCCAGAGCAAGACGCCCCCGGGAGATGGGAGGAGGGGCGCGGAAACCCAGGGGGGGGGCAGCCGTGGGCGACTAGCGCGGCAGCGGCTTCTGGGAGTCGAACAGCGCCTTGGCGACGATCGCCGCCAGGGCGGGGTTGCGGAAAGCAATCAAGCCCGCAGCCAAGCCGGCGCCGACCGTGAGGATCGGCCGCGCCTTGACCATCTCCAGCGCCTTCTCGGCGAAGAACAGCGCGTCCGGGGCCGGGGCCGACGACAGCCCAACCCCGACCTCCGCCTTGCGCGCCGCCAGCAGCCCGGCGATCCCGACGACCAGCGCGGCGACTGCGGCGACGATCGCGGCCCCGCCCGCCGCGCCCAGGTGAGGCTGGATCACGGCGTACAGGGCGAAGGCGGCGGCCACGACGCTCACAGCAGCGGCCGCGGCGATCGCCGCAGCAGCTGCCAGGGTGGTCAGGGTCTTTTCGAAGATCACTTGTTGTGGCCGCTACGATTTCCGGCCAGCAGAAGGCCCAGCAAAACGCCGACGCCGAGGCCGGCCAGGGTAGCGGTGATCGGACGCTCGCGAACCCGCTCGCTGACATAGCGACCGGCTTCATCGACCTGTTGGCCGGCGGTGTCGGTATAGGTGCGGGTCTGGGCGCGCAGGGTCTCGAGGCCCTGGGTCAGCGAATGCTCGATGCGCTTGGCGGCGTCGGTCAGGTTGGCCTTGGTGTCGGTGAAGTGGCTCTTGGCCGCAGCGGCGGCTTCGCCGAAGCTGCGTTCGGCGTGGTCGAGAGCGGCGCCGGCGCTCGACGAGGCCTTGTTGGCCTCCTTGATCGCGGGGTTCAGGCTGTTGTCGGACATGGGAGGTCTCCGGTTTCGCGGCTCGGGCTTCGGGGCGGACAGCGGCAAAGCTGCGCCCGCAAAACGCAAAGCCAGGGCGACAAGTTCCATTCTAGCGCCAAGGCTGAAGCTTCACCACATACGATCAGCGAGGCACGAGATTTATCGATCTCGCGCATCACGCGAACCCGGTCTATGGTCGATTCATGGACGATGCGGGCGGATCGCTGGCAGATGATCAAGAGGCGCAGCGACTGCGCGCCCTCGACGCCCTTCGCGCCATCGACGGCGATCCCTTCGACCCCCGGTTCGACCGGATCGTCCGCCTGGCCTCACGCCTGTTCAACG
Source organism: Caulobacter sp. (assembly GCA_014378155.1). Classification (GTDB taxonomy): domain Bacteria; phylum Pseudomonadota; class Alphaproteobacteria; order Caulobacterales; family Caulobacteraceae; genus Caulobacter. The sequence goes on from JACMOF010000058.1 coordinate 15,669, forward strand.
CCCCCAAGGCGGCGATCCGCCTGATCGGAAAGGACCGCGTCTGGCTGAAGGCCAGGATCGGCTTCCAGGATGGAGAAGAGGCGCGCCCCGCCACCCTCACCGAACGCCTGCGCGACTGCGGTGTCATCGCGCATGGCGACATCGCCGCAGTTCGCGACCAGACGATCCGTCCCTTCGCCGCCGACAGCCGGTTTTTTGCCTGCGCTCCGCTCACCGATCCCTCGGGCCAAGTGGTTGGCCTGCTGACCGTCGAGGATCCCCAACCTCGCGACGCGATCGACAATGGCCTGGTCGAGGCCCTGGCCGAGCTGGCGGCCCTGGCCATGGAAGAGCTGCTGCACGACGCTGAGACCGCCCGCAATATCGCCGAGCGCGCGCTCGACAGCGAGCGGATCGCCCTGGCTCTGGGCGCGGCCAATCTCGGCGAGTTCGAATGGGATATGAACGCCCATGTCATGCAGATCAGCCCCCGCATGGCGCGAATCATGGACACCCCGGTCGGCGATCGGGCCGCCCTGACCAGCCAGACGCTCTACGACTTCATCCATCCGGACGACCGCGCTGCGGCGCGCGCCAAGGTCGAAGAGCAGTTGAGGGCTGGCGGCCGCTACGAGGTGGAATTCCGGCGGTTCGTGTCGCCCGCCGACCGCACGGTGTGGATCCGCGCCGCCGGGGTGCGGGTTCTTGACGGCGAGGACACCCCCATCCGCCATATCGGGGTGGTGCAGGATATCACCGCCCGCCGCGACGCAGACGATCAGCGCGAGAACCTGCTGACCGAGTTGGACCACCGCATCAAGAACCTGCTGGCCGCCGTGCAATCGGTGGCCGGCCAATCGGCGCGCAAGGCCTCGTCGCTGGACGGGTTCCTCAAGGCCTTCACCGGCCGGCTAAAGGCGATGAGCTCGGCCCACGACCTGCTCAGCGCCGCCCGCTGGCGCGGCGCCACTCTGGCGCGGATCGCCGCCGCCGAGCTGGGAGGCCTCGCCCCCAACCAGACCCGCTGGGACGGTCCGGAGATGTTTCTGACCCCTCGCGCCGCGGCGGCCCTGTCGCTGACCCTGCATGAACTGGCGGTCAACGCCGTCAAGTTCGGTTCGCTGTCGACCGAGGCCGGCCGGGTCGAGGTGGTCTGGCGCGCCGCGCCGGGCGGCGGTTTCAATCTGGAATGGCTGGAGACGGGCGGCCCCCTGACCTCGCCGCCCGCCACCCGGGGCTTCGGCGCGACCCTGATCGAGGACGTCGTCGGCCGCGAGCTGAAGGGCCGCGCGACCATCGAATACCGCCGCAGCGGCGTCACGGCCATGATACACGCCGCCGCCGACGCCTTGGTCGATACCCCCGAGCCCGAGCCCGTCGCGCCGCAAGCCAAGCGAATCGTCGAGACCTTCCGCAGCGGCGAGGACACCTTCAAGGCCGGCGACATCGCGGGGCTTAAGGTGCTGATCGTCGAGGATTCGCTGCTGCTGGCCATGGAGCTGGAGGCGGGGCTGGAGGATTCCGGGGTCGAGGTGGTGGGCTGCGCGTCCGAGCTGTCGGAGGCCCTGCAGATGCTGGAGCTGACCTTCGACGCCGCCGTGCTCGACGCCGACCTGAACGGCAAGTCGGTGGCGCCTGTCGCCGAGGTTCTGCGCCGCGAGGGCCGGCCCTTCGTGTTCGCCACCGGTTATGCCGACAAGGCCGCGCCCATGGGCTTCGACGCCCCGATCGTTCGCAAGCCCTACAATGTCCACCAGATCGCGCGGGCCCTGGCTTCGGTGACGGGACGGGGGTGAAAGCCCAATTCCTGCCCCTGCGGGGGAGGACTTCAGATCACTCCCCGCGCCCGCAGCCCCGCGATCGCTTCCACCGACAGCCCCGCCACTTCGGCCAGCACCGCGTCCGTATGCTCGCCCAACCCTGGCCCCGGCCAACGCACGCCGCCCGGCGTTTCCGACAGCTTCGGGAAGGCGTTCTGCATCTTGACGGTCCCGAACACCGGGTGGGCCACCTCGACGATCGACTCGCGGGCGATGAACTGCGGATCCTTCAGCATGTCAGGCGCGCGATAGACCCGGCCAACCGCCAGTCCGGCCTCCTCCAGCAGCGGCAACAAGGTCTCGATGTCGTGCTCGACCGTCCAGCCGGCGATGGTGGCGTCGAGCTGGACCTGGTTCGCGCCGCGCGCCGCGTGGTCGCGATAGCGCGCGTCGATCGCCAGCTCCGGCCGGCCCATGGCGTCGCACAGGCGCTTGAACAGGCTGTCCTGGTTGGCGCCGATCAGGATCAGTTCGCCGCTGCGCGTGGGATAGACGTTGGACGGGGCGATGCCGGGCAGGATGGCGCCGGACCGCTCGCGGACATAGCCTGACAGGTCATATTCGGTGATCAGGTTCTCCATCACCGTCAGCACGCTTTCATAGATCGCCGCATCCACCACCTGGCCTCGGCCCGTGGCGTGACGCGCGTGTATGGCTAGCATCACGCCCAGCGCCGCGTTGAGGCCCGCCAGGCTGTCGCCGATCGAGATGCCCGCCCGGGCCGGCGGGCGGTCGGGCTCGCCGGTGATGTGGCGCAGGCCGCCCATGGCCTCGCCGATCAGCGCGTAGCCCGCGCGGTGCGCATAGGGGCCGGTCTGGCCGAACCCCGAGACCCGAGCCATCACCAGGCCAGGATTGGTCTTGGCCAGGACGTCATAGCCCATGCCCCACTTCTCCAGCGTGCCGGGGCGGAAGTTCTCGACAACCACGTCGGCCGTATTGATCAGGGCGCGAGCCACGTCGCGGCCTTCGGGCGTGCGCAGATCCAGCGTCACGGACTTTTTGTTGCGGCCGATCACCGGCCACCAAGGCGAATGACCCTTGGGCTTGGTTCGGCCCCACTGGCGCATCGGATCGCCGACGCCCGGGTCTTCCAGCTTGATGACCTCGGCGCCGAAGTCGCCCAGCACCTGGCCGCAGAACGGCCCAGCGATCAGCGAACCCATCTCGATCACCCGAAGCTCGTCCAGAGGCGCCTTGGCCATGTTCTTCGTTCCCTCGACCATCACGGAACCATCACGGCCACGTGAAGTTGTATTGCCACGACGGCGCGGCGCGGCGCCTGAGCGATCAACGTTCTAGAAAAACGCGCAGGGAAAGAAAGCCATGACTCGCAAGCTTCTCATCGTTGGCGCCGCCTTCGCCGCCCTCAGCCTCGCCGCGTGCGGCCCCAAGGCCGACGAGACCAAGGGCGCCGCGACGCCGGCCGAACAGGCCGCGACTCCGGACGCCAACCCGGCGGCCACTGTTCCGACCCCGTCGGACGAGACCAAGGCCGCCACCTTCGTCGCCAAGGCCGCCGCCACCGACATGTACGAAGTCGAAGCGTCCAAGGTCGCCGCCAAACGCTCGACCAACGCCGAGGTGAAGAAATTCGCCATGATGATGGAAAAGGCTCACACCAAGACCACGGCTGATCTGAAGGCCGCCATCGCCGCCTCCGGCGCGATGATCACCCCGCCGACCGCCTTGCCCGCCGATCTGCAGGACAAGCTGGACGACTTGAACAAGTCCAGCGACGGCGACTTTGACAAGACCTATGCCGACGATCAGGTCGATGTGCACCAAGCAGCCCTGAACCTAATGCAACGCTACGCCCAAGACGGCGACACCGCGGCCATCAAGGCCTTCGCCGCCGCCACGGCCCCTGCCGTTCAGGAACATCTGAACATGGCCGAAGGCCTGAAGAACGGCTTTGACAAGGCCAAATAGAACGGCTCAAGGAATCGCGTAGGCGACCGTCGCCTTGGCGCAGGCTCGCTCGCGCGATTCCGACCAGATCAGGACATCGGCCGTCGCGATGCGGCGGCCGAGCTTGAGCAGGGCTCCTTCCGCGTAGAGATCCCCCGGCTTGGCGCCGCGCAGGAAGTGGATGGTGAGAGACGTGGTCACCGCCATCGCCACCTCGCCGATATGGGCCAGCACCAGGGCATAGGCCGCCGTGTCGGCCATGGCCATCTGGGTCGGCCCCGAAATCAGGCCGCCCGGCCGCAGCGCCCGGGTGGCGAACGTCTGACGCATCAGCACCCGCCCCGGCTCCGCCTCGACCACCTCTGGCAGATGCGCCCCGGCCTCGGGAAAAGCCTTGGCCAGGAAGGCGTTCAGAGCCGCCGCATCGAGCTTCAGCGCCGCCTCGCTCATTTCATATCGACCTTGATGACATTGTCATCACCGTTGCGGTCGATGACCATATTGTAGGGATCCACCCCCGCCACCTTGGGGGCGACCTTGGTGACGAAGGTCAGGGTCTGGGTTCCTGAACGGATGGTCCGCCGCTCGATGGCGATCACCTTGTCGGGACCAAAGCCCTTCTTGCCCGGCTCCAGCGAGAACAGGCCGATGTCCATGGGCTCGCTCATTGGCGCCGCCTGTTCCCGACCGCGGCCCTCGGCATAGAGCTTTTTCGCGTCGATCATCAGAGTGACGTCGAACTTGCCGTCGGGACGCTTGCGGACGCTGGCCGAGGTGGTCTTCAGGTCATACAGCGTGATCTTCTCGAACAGGTCGGTGATCAGAGCCTGCTTGTCGGCGGGGGCGTGGCGACGCAGGGCGGCCACCAGTTCTAGCGCGGTTGGGTAAGGCGGGCCCTTGAAGGCATAGCCGGTCAGCATCTCGCGCAGAGCGGCGTTGACGTTGTCCTCGCCGATCTCGTTGGCCAGCCGGTACATGACCAGCGAGCCCTTGTTGTAATAGATGTAGGGCTGCTCCTCGACGCGCTCGAGCGGCAGTTCCTCGATCACCTCGCCGCCCCGCGCCCGCAAATAGCGGTCCAGTTCATACTTCAGGAACTTGCGGATCATCGGCTCGCCGTAGGTCTTCTTCATGACCATCAGGGCCGAGTACTGGGCCAGGGTCTCGGCCAGAGCCGGCCCGCCCTGCTGGTCGGCGCCGATCAGCTGGTGGGCCCACCATTGGTGGGCGATCTCGTGCGCCCCGACATAGGTGACCATGTCGATCTTGGTCTGGTCCTGATACTTGGAGACAAAGCCGAGGTTCTCCGACCACGGGATGGTGTTGGCGAACGACTGGGCGAAATTGCCATAGGCCGGGAACTCCAGATAGCGCAGCTGGCGGAACTGGTAGGGGCTGAAATTAGCCTGGTCGTAATCCAGCGACCGCTTCATCGAGTCCAACATCCGCTCGACGTTCCAGGCATGGGCTGGGTCGTAATAGATCGACAGCTGCACACCCTTGTAGGGCTCGGTGCGCACCGCGTAGCGCGCCGACTGGATCGAGAAGAAGTGCAGGATCGGAGCCTCGGTCACGAACCGGGCTGTCCGCCGGTCGCCGGCTTTGGTCACCGGACCCGTCAGCTTGGCGCTTTCATGCCAGATACTCTCTGAGACCTTGTAGCCCGGCGCGATCGGCGTCTGATCGGCGTCGGTGGTGACGGTGATGTCGGCGGTCACCCAATCGCTATCGCGACGCAGGCCGTTGAAGGCGCGCGAGGGACCATCGCCCAGCTTGGCCATGCGAAGCTCGGCCGGCAGACCGTATTTGCGGCGCTTGGTGCGATCCTTCAAAAGGCCTGCGCGGTCCATGCCCAGGGTCGGGGCCAGGCCCTGATCGTTGATGAAGGTCCCGTTGTCGACCATGCCTGTGTCGGCCCCGCTATTGGGGAAACCCAGCTGGACGCGTGCGGTGCTGAACGACATCGAGCGACGCTCGCCCGGCTGCATCGGCGTGTCGAAGGCGAAAATCCGGTAGTTAAAGCGTTCGAAGGTCTTTTTCGGCCGAGCCCCCTCGATCGACAGGGCCAGCACCTTCAGGTCGCGATCGAAGCGGATGTGGATTTCGCGCAGCGGCTTGTCGGTGCGGTTCTCGATCTCGTAGACACCCTTGGTGTCGATGCGCGGCATGCCAGGCCGAATGCTGACATCGAGAGTCACCGCGATGATCTTCGGCTGCGGCGTGTTCTCGAACGGCAGCAGGGCCTTTTCGTAGTCGGCCTGCCAGCGCTCGTTGCCGAGGCTGGTGCGGTACGGATTCCAGATGTTGGTGTTGAGGTAGATGAACCCGCCCAAGCCTACGAACACCAGCAGGGCGCCGCCGGCGATCAGGCCGGGCCGCCCCATCAGCCGACGCGGCAAGGCCGCCAGGCGAGGCCGCAACCGGGTCTCGGTCCCTCGCCGCCAAAGGACATGGCACAGCACCAGCAGTAGCACCGCGAAGGCCGCCCAGTAGAGCCGGAACCACCAGGCCCCCACCCAGAACCGGCTCAGTCCATTGAAGTCCGAGATCGGGACCATGGGCGCGCTGGCATAGAGATAGAGGTTGTGTTCCAGACCCCAGCTGGACGCCACGATCGTGCCGATGATGTAGAGCACCATCAGGCCCCAGCCGACGAACTTGTGCGGCGAGATGACTTGCAGGAACACCGCCAGCACGGCCACCAGCAAACAGTCGACAGTCTGCGGCAGCACCCACCAGACCAGGTAGTTTCCCAGTTCCAGATGGGTATAGCCCTTGGCCAGCTGCATGCCGATCGACACCGCGACGCTGATCAGGAAGGTCGAGGTCAGGACCAAGGCGATGGCCAGGGTCTTGGGGGCCACGAAGGCCCAATCGGGGATCGGCGTGGCGTCGATCAGTTCGTGCGTCTTGCGATCCTGCTCGCGCCAGACCAGTTCGCCGGCATAGAAGGCGGCGATGATCATGGTCATGAACGGGAAGATGCCGTTCATGGCGCCGATCATGATCCGGGTGACCGGATAGACCGCCCCGCCATAGAGGCTGTCGTCCGTCGCGTACCAGAGATTGACCAGGGCCAGCACGGCGGCCAGGCCGACCAGGACCAGATAGGCGGGGCTCAGGAAAACCTGCTGGGCGTCCAGGCGGGCGCGAACCCACAGCTGCGTCCAGCGTGAGATCGCGTCGAAACGCGGCGGGGCATGGACCGTGGTTGTCGTGGGCGGTTGGGCCTCCGCTTGGCTCTTGTCGCGCCGCCCTGTCGCGCCCTCGGTCTTGCGCGTGTCGAACAGCCAGTAGCCGGCCGCGAGAATGGCCAGGGCGAGCGCTGTCCACAGCAGGCGGTTGGCCAGCAGATAGCCCGTGAGCGGCGGGGTCAGGGTGTTGCGCTCGGCCGCCGTCCAGTAGAGCGTCGCCAGTCGGAAGGCGCCGCCGCCGAACGGGTCGAACAGGGCGGCGATCCGTTCCAGGCCGGGCTGGCGAAGGAATACGCCGCCCATGAACTGCAGGGCCATGAAGGCGATGACGCCGACATAGGTCCACATCATCGATCGCGTCACCGTGGTCAGGGCGAAGAAGATCGCCGAGGTCAGGAAGATCGCCGGCAAAGCCAGGGCCAGGTAGGCGAAGGCGTAGTGGCCGATCACGAAGGAGCCGAGGGTCTCCGGATCGACCCATGGCATCAGCGTGCCCAGAAGCATGCCGGCCGGAACCGCCAGGAAGGACAGGGCGGCGGCCGCGAAGGCGCCGGTAAACCGGCCATAGAGGTAGTCGAACTTCGACAGGCGCGTGGATCGCAGGATACCCGCAAAGCCGGTGTCGTCGTCGCGCACCACGATATTGGCCACGAAGGCCGTCGTGACGAACATGAAGACGAGGGCGAAGAACAGGTGACCGCCGGCGATCGCCGTCGCGGCGTTCTTGTGGACGTTGCCCGAGGATCCGATGTTGATATTGCTGGACGCCACCGTTCCAAACGCCATCAGGAAGAAGATGAATGTTCCCACCCAGAATACCGGCTGGCGCGCCTGGTAGCGGAACTCGAAGGCGGCGACTTTTCCGAACATGCCCACGCCCTTAGGCTGCTCGCCGGGTATTGGAGAGGGTGGAGAAGTAAACGTCTTCCAGACCGCCCTCCACCTGGGCGAAGCCGGCGCCGGGGTCTTGGTCGGCCAGGACGTGGATCACGGTGCGGCCGCCCAGCAGGCGGGTGGAAATGACCTGATACCGATCCTTGGCGGCTTCGAGGTCGGCCTTGTCGATGGTCTTGCGCCAGATCCGGCCGGCCAGTTGGGCCACCAACTCGGAGGGCGCGCCCTCGCGCACGATGCGGCCTTCGCAGATGATCGCCATGGCCGGGCAGAGGTCCGACACGTCCTCGACGATGTGGGTCGACAGGATCACCACCACGTTCTCGCCGATCTCGGACAGCAGGTTGAGGAAGCGGTTGCGCTCCTCCGGGTCGAGGCCGGCGGTCGGCTCGTCGACGATGATCAGGCGCGGATCGCCGATCAGGGCCTGGGCGATGCCGAAGCGCTGGCGCATGCCGCCCGAGAATCCGGCGATGGCCTTCTTGCGCACGGTCCACAGATTGACCTGGTTCAGCAGGCTCTCGACGACGTCCTTGCGCTCCTTGGCGCCGGAAATGCCCTTGAGCACCGCCATGTGGTCGAGCATGTCGTAAGCGGAAACCCGGGGATAGACGCCAAAATCCTGAGGCAGGTAGCCCAGTGTCCGCCGCAGCAGGTCGGGCGACTTGAGCACGTCGATGTCGCCGAAGCGGATGTGGCCGGAGGTCGGGGCCTGCAGGGTGGCGACGGTGCGCATCAGGGTCGACTTGCCCGCGCCGTTCGGGCCAAGCAGGCCGTACATGCCGCGCGGGATCGTCAGGCTGACCTCGTCGAGGGCTTTCACGCCATTGGCGTAGACGTGGGTCAGGTTCTCGATGATCAGCATCGTTGGTCCAAGGTCCCTGCGATTCCGGGTCTGTCGGGTTTTCGCCACAATTGTCTCACCCGTCATGACTCGTCGTCGCCTGTCGGGGCAAGTGAAAGAACGTCTAGACGCGGGACTTGGGTAGGATGTTTCAGGAACATGTCCTGCGGAAGGCTTTTCACGACGGCGGTCTTTTGGCGACGCGGGTTTGAGGTTAATCAGACGGCATGACCCACTTCGCCTTTCCCCCGCCCGCCCCGCCCACGGTCCCGGTCGAAGGGAGCGACGCGGTCTTTCCCGTAAGGCGCATTCTCTGCGTCGGCCGCAACTATGCCGCCCACCGGCGCGAGATGGGCGGCGACGACCGCGACCCGCCGTTCTTCTTCGCCAAACCCGCCGACGCGGTCGTGGTGCTGACAGCGCCAGGCAAGGTTCCCTACCCGCCAGCAACCCACGACCTGCACCACGAGATCGAACTGGTGGTGGCCCTGAAGTCGGGCGGCGCCAACATCGCTGTCGAGGCGGCGATGGACCATGTGTTCGGCTACGCGGCCGGCGTCGACCTGACCCGCCGCGACCTGCAGGCCGCCGCCAAGGCCAAGGGCCAGCCGTGGGACGCCGCCAAGGGCTTCGACGCCAGCGCCCCGATCACCGCCATCCGCCCGATCGACCAGGCCAGCGTCGACGGCGCCATCCGCCTGTCGGTCAACGGCCAGGAGCGCCAGCTCGGCCAGATCGCCGACATGATCTGGACCATCCCGGAAGTGATCGCCGAGGCCTCCAAACTTTGGACCCTGATGGCCGGCGACCTGATCTTCACCGGCACCCCCGAGGGCGTCGCCGCCATCGGGCGGGGCGACACGGTGACGGGCGAGGTCGAGGGCGTGGGCCAGCTTATCTTCACGGTAGTCTGAGGCGGCGCATGAAACTCACCCTGCACAGCGCCTGGCGGGCCAGCGCGCCCTATCGCGTTCGGATTGGCTTGAACCTCAAGGGGCTCGCCTATGAGGTCGCCCCCGTCGATTTGGTCCACAGCCAGCACCACGAAGCCGCCTATGTCGCGCTCAACGCCCAGCGGCTTTTGCCAACGCTCGAAGTGGACGGCAGGGCTCTGACCCAAAGCCTGGCGATCCTGGAATGGCTGGACGAGACGGTTCCCGAGCCCCGCCTGCTGCCTGCCGACCCGTTCGACCGCGCCGTGGTCCGCGCCATGGCCGAGATCGTCGCTTGCGACATCCATCCATTGAACAACCTGCGCATCCTGCGGGCCCTGACCGGGCTGGGCGTCGAGGAGCCGGCGCGTAACGCCTGGGCCACGCGCTGGATCACCGACGGCTTCACCGCGCTGGAGCCCATGGTGGCCAAACATGGCCGAGGCTTCGCCTTTGGCGATGCGCCCGGCCTGGCCGATTGCTGCCTGGTTCCGCAGATCTATAACGCCGAACGCTTCAAGGTGGACCTGACGCCGTTTCCAGCGATCCGCGCCGTCGCCGCGCGGGCCGCCGAGCATCCGACCATCGCCGCCGCCCATCCCAACCTCCAGCCGGACGCCCTCCATGCTTGAAGACCTCAAGAACAACAATCTGGCCTGGTCGCTGCGCAAGACCGAGGCCGACCCGCAGTTCTTCAAGCGACTGGAAGGCCAGCAGAGCCCGGAATATCTGTGGATCGGCTGCAGCGACAGCCGCGTGCCGGCCAACGACATCGTCGGGCTGGACCCGGGCGAGCTGTTCGTCCACCGCAACGTCGCCAACCTGGCCCCGCCGCAGGATGCGAACTATCTCAGCGTGCTGCAGTTCGCGGTCGATGTGCTCAAGGTCAAGCACGTGATGGTCGTGGGCCACTATGGCTGCGGCGGCGTGGCGGCGGCGATCGACGGCCAGCGGCGTGGCCTGGTCGATCACTGGCTGCACCCGATCCGCGAGGTTCACGCCGAGCACAAGCACGAGCTCGCCGCCCTGCCGACGCAGAAGGACAAGCTCAACCGCCTGTGCGAGCTGAACGTCATCCGCCAGGTCCGCAACGTCGCCTCCGACGTCTTCGTCCACGACGCCTGGGCGCGCGGCCAACCCGTGTCGGTGCACGGCTGGGTCTATTCCCTGGCCAACGGCCTGGTGAACGACCTCGATGTCGGGATTTCCAGCCTGGAGGATTACGAGCGGGTGGCCAGCGGGCCGTGTTGATCGCCTCGTATTTCACGCCGACGATGACCCTAATGGACACCGACCCCGACCGGCAGGCCGACCGGGGCCGCGGGGTCGAAAGCGCCATCAACCGGGTCGGTTTCGTCTGCAAGGTCGAGGACGTCAACGCCGTCGAGGCCTGGATCGGCAGCCTGCCCGGCTAGGCCTACGCCGACCTGCGGCAGCCCGTGGTGTCGTCGATGAACCTTTGCGACATGATGCCGATGTCGGCCATCTGGCCTGGCCCGACGCGCAATGAACACCTCGGGTCCGAATGCGCCAAGCGTGGCCACCCGGGCGACCAGCCGCCGTTGATGTTCACCCCCACGGCGGGGACCACGC
>JACMOF010000544.1 GCA_014378155.1 Caulobacter sp.
CGACCACTACCGGGTCCAGACCGACTTCATCCAGCGCTATGTCTTCCCCGGCGGCATGCTGCCCAGCGAGCAGCGCCTGCAACAGGAAACCGCCGCCGCGGGCCTGATTTGGACCGGGATCGACCGGTTTGGCCAGAACTACGCCGACACCCTGGCTGAATGGGGCCATCGGTTCGAGGCGGCCTGGGACGAGATCAAGGGCCAGGGCTTCGACGAGCGCTTCCGGCGGTTATGGCGGTTCTATCTCAGCTATTGCGAGGCCGGGTTCCGGACCGAGCGCACCAATGTGATCCAGTTGGGGCTTTCCCGGGCATAGGGTGGCGCGGGCCTAGCAAGTTAGATCGCGCGGTCCGACCTTTGATGGGCGTACACTGACGCAAAGCGTCTCAGAGGTCGGCCCCCAATGAACCTCTATACCATGGTCCTGGATTTCCACGGCGGCACCTACATTACCCAGTTCGACGCCGAGACGGCGGTCGATGCGGTCACCGCCTGGTGCGGCGAACTGCAGGAAGAACAGCTGCTGGGCGAGGTGTCGTCCGATATCGCCGAGGGCATCATGATCGACGCCGTCGGGAACCGTTTGGTCGAGGTCGAGGGCCTGCACAATGTCTGGTGCGCGGCCACGACGGCGGGCGGTCCGCTGGCCTTGCTGAACGTCATCGAGACCCACGTCGGCTAGACACCCATTGCCTCTCGGGTCGCGGCCGCCTTGGCGCGAAACGCCGCCCGCTCGGCTTCGGGCATGCGAGACAGGGTCTTGAGCGGCATCATCATCCGCCCCAGGCCGGCCAGGCGCGCCTCATGTCGATCGAGAAAATCCCAGTATAGCGCGTTGAACGGACAAGCGTTTTCGCCCAAGCGGTCCTTCACGTCATAGCGACAGCCTTTGCAGTAGTCGCTCATCCGATCAATGTAGGCGCCGCTGGCCGCATAGGGCTTGGAGCCGACGATGCCGCCGTCGGCGAAGGTGGCCATGCCGCGGGTGTTGGGCATCTCGACCCACTCATAGGCGTCGGCGAACACCACCATGTACCAGTCGTCCACGGCGTCTGGATGCACGCCCAGCAGCATGGCCAGATTGCCGGTGACCATCAGCCGCTGGATATGATGGGCGTAGGCATGGTCGCGGGCCGAAGCCACCGCGTCGGCGACGCACGCCATGTCGGTTTCGCCGCTCCAGTAGAACCACGGCAGCTTGCCTTCGGCGTCCAGCGCGTTGCGCAGGGCGTATTCGGGCATCTTCAGCCAGTAGACCCCCCGCATGAATTCCCGCCAGCCGAGGATCTGGCGGATGAAGCCCTCGACGGCGTTCAAGGGCGCCTTGCCCGCCCGCCAGGCAGCCTCCGCCCGCCGGCAGATGTCCAGCGGGTCCAGCAAGCCGATGTTCAGGGCCGGCGATATCAGGCTGTGCCACAGGAACGGCCGTCCCCAACTCATGGCGTCCTGGGCCTCGCCGAACCCGGCCAGCATGTCGGCGATGAAATGGTCGAGGATCGCCTCTGCTTCCTGCGGGTTGGTCGGCCAGTCGAAGGTCTCGACGCGGCCGAAGTGATCCTCGAAGCCCGCCTCGACCGTCGTCATTACATCTCGGGTCACGGCGTTGGGCACGGTGCGCAGGCGCGCGGGCGGCCGCACGCCGGCGGGCAATTTCTTGCGGTTCTCGACGTCGAAGTTCCACTGGCCGCCGGCGGGTTTGTCGCCGTCCATCAGCAGGCCGGTGCGGCGGCGCATCTCGCGGTAGAAATACTCCATCCGCAGTTCCTTGCGCCCCTCGGCCCAGGCGGCGAACTGGGCGCGGGAGCACAGGAAGCGATCATCCTCTCGCGCCTCAACGGGGATCGACAGCGTGTGCGCCAGGGCCAGCAGGTGCTCTTCCAGGGCCCACTTGCCGCAGACGGTGCGGATCACCCGCTCCGCCGGCTCCTCGGCCAGGGCGCGCGTGATCTCACCAGCGATCGAGGCGGTATTGGCCGGGTCATCCAGCCGCACATAGCGAACCCGGACGCCGCGCGCCTCCAGCCGGGCGGCGAACTGGCGCATGGCCGACCAGACCAGGACCAGCTTCTGCTTGTGATGTTTCCAGGCCGTGGCCTCGGCGACGGACTCCGTCATCAGCACGACGTCGTGGGCGGGGTCCAGGTCCGCCAGCGCCGACAGGGTCTCACTCAGTTGGTCGCCCAACACCAGCCGCAGCGCGCCTTGCCGTTTGCTCATCAACCAAACCTTGCCTTCAGGAAAACTGGGCTTGCGTCTGCTCGCCCGCGCACGATCTACCATGCACTCTTGTTTCCGCAGCAGCCCGTCTCAGCCCAGCGCCCCATGACCATTAAGACCAGCGTCCTGGACGCCATCGGCGACACGCCCCTGATCCGTCTCAACCGCGCCAGCGAGGCGACCGGCTGCGAGATCCTCGGCAAGGCCGAATTCATGAATCCCGGCCAGTCGGTCAAGGACCGCGCCGCCCTGGGCATCATCCGCGACGCCGAGGAGAAGGGCCTGCTGAGGCCGGGCGGCCGTATCGTCGAGGGCACGGCGGGCAATACCGGAATCGGCCTGGCCATGGTCGCCCCTGCCCTGGGCTACAAGACCACCATCGTGATCCCGCGCACCCAAAGCCAGGAGAAGAAGGACGCCATTCGCCTGCTCGGCGCGCACTTGGTCGAGGTGGACGCCGTCCCCTATTCCAACCCCGACAACTATGTTCGCTATTCCGGCCGCCTCGCCGAGGAACTAGCCAGGACCGAGCCCAATGGCGTGGTCTGGGCCAACCAGTTCGACAATGTCGCCAACCGCCGGGCCCATTGCGAGACTACTGGCCCTGAGATCTTCGAACAGACCGACGGTGCGGTCGACGGCTTCATCTGCGCCATCGGTTCGGGCGGCACCCTGGCCGGCGTCGCCCAGGCCCTGCGAGCCCGCAAGCCGTCGGTGAAGATCGGCCTGGCCGACCCGCATGGCGCCGCGCTCTACAGCTGGTACGCCGAC
>JACMOF010000545.1 GCA_014378155.1 Caulobacter sp.
CGACGGCTGTGGTTGTCCTTCTTGTGGGTCTTGAAGTGCTCGGTCAGGTTGGCGATACGCTCGGAGAGGATCGCGACCTGGACTTCGGCGCTGCCGGTGTCACCCTCGGTGCGGGCGTGTTCGGCGATAAGAGCGGTCTTGCGCTCGGCAGTGATCGACATCGGTGTGTCTCCGCTCAGGTGAGTTGGAAGACCCGCACCGGATTGAGCGATCCGGCGCGCATCTCGCACAAGGCCACCAACCTCTGTCCCGACATGGCGGAAACGATGCGATCGCCGCGCGTGAGCACGGCTTTCAGCGATTCCACCTGCCTTGGGAGCAGAACGATGGCGCGTCCTTGCGCAAGCCGGAAGGCGTCTTCATCGGTCACGGCCAGCGCCGGGATGTCGTCCAGCGCGGTCTCGACCGGAAGCAATGCCTCCGACAGGCGGGCCTCATAGCTTAAATTCTCGAGGGTTTCCAGGCCTATCGCCGTTTGCTCGGTGAACCGGCCGACTCGCGTCCGGCGAAGCTGGTCGACATGGCCGCAGGCGCCGAGGGCGGCGGCCACGTCGCGGACGATGGCGCGGACATAGGTGCCCTTGCCGCATTCCATCTCCAGCTCGATGTGATCGGCGTCTGGAGCATCGGTCACGCGCAGGCCGTGGACATTGACCTTTCGGGTCTTCAGCTCGAACGCGACGCCGCTGCGGGCCAGGTCATAGGCCCGCTCGCCATCGACCTTGATGGCCGAATAGTTTGGCGGGATCTGGTCGATCTCGCCGATGAACGGGGCCAGCGCGGCCTCGACCTGCTCGCGCGTGGGCCGCACGTCGCTGCTGTCGGTGGTCTCACCCTCGCGGTCCAGGGTGGTGGTCGAGCGGCCCCAGGCGATCGTGAAGCGGTAGGCCTTGTCGGCGTCCACCAGGAACGGGACGGTCTTGGTCGCCTCGCCCAGGGCCAATGGAAGAATGCCGGTGGCCAACGGATCCAGCGTGCCGGCATGCCCCGCCTTCTGGGCGTTGAACGCCCGGCGCACGCGAGACACGGCGCTGGTCGAGGTCAGGTCATAGGGCTTGTCGAGACAGATCCAGCCCGAGATGGCGTCGCCCTTCTTGCGGCGGGCCACTCAGTCTTCCTTGGCTTCGACCGGCAGGAGGTCGGCCTGGATCTTGGGGTTGTCAAACAGGGCGTCCATGCGCTTGGCGTTGTCGAAGCTTTCGTCATGAACGAACTTCAGGTCGGGCGTGAAGCGCATGCCCAGACCATGGCCGAGCCGACCGCGCAGGAACTTGGTCACGCGGTTGAGGCCCGCCACCACCTCGGCGGGGCTGCCGGGCACGACGGACGTGCGCGACGGCGAGGAGGGCTCGGGCACGTGGATGTTCATCACCCCGGCGCCCAGCGGCTCGACGAAACAGATGGCGTGGCGCAGGTCGGGGCTCATCCGCACCTGGGTGACAGTCACCGAGATGTTGGCGAGAGCGGGATCCTGCAGCGTCTCCTCGCGCAGGATGTCGACCAGGGCATGGCGGATCAACTCGCCGGCCCGCAGCTGGCGCTGAGACGGGCCGGCGCTGACGCCCTTGGTGGGTTTGAAAATCTTGTTCTTCATGACGAAGGCCTTGCCGCCCGGCCAGCGGATCGAACGCCGGGCGCGGGGTGGAAACAGGAAGGCGGGGTGTCTAGGCGCGTGGCCGGCAAAAGTCCAGCGTGACCGCGCCTCAGGCCCCCGTGCGGTCCTTGAAGAAGGCCAGCACGCGTCGATGCACCCTCATCGTCTCGCCGTCCGGATCATGGCGATTGAGGTGCAGGGTCAGCACCGAATGCGGGTCACGGCCGGAGCCGCCGCGCGCCGAGGCGTCGGGCAGGACGTGGGCCTCGACCCGGTTGCCCAGTTCTCGCTGCAGGGTGGCGAAGCGGGCGCAGGGCACGAGGGCGTCGCCCGCGAACCGCAGGGCCAGCAGTGTCAAATCCTCGGCCTCCATACGCGCCTTGGCCACGGCCAGTTCGTCCGGCGACACGTCCAGCGCCGCAGCGTTCTTCTTGCCCAGTGGCAATGAGGGCTGCGACATCACCGGGGCCACCACCGAGGGCTCGGTCATCATGGCCAGAGCGAAGCCGCCGGTGAAGCACATGCCCACCGCCCCGACGCCCTTGCCGCCACACTCGGCGTGGACCTGGCGGGCCAGGGCGCGCAGCCAGTCGACGATGGGGCTGGAGCGATCAGCCGCCCAGGCGGTGAATTCGCGGCGCACGCAGAGGGTCTTGGCGATCACCCTCATCGCGTAGCCCGTGGTCACCGGCCGGCCGGGTTCGCCGAACAGGCTGGGGCAGAACACGGTCATACCCTCTGCCGCCACGTCGCGGGCGAACTGCAATACGCCGGGGTGCAGGCCGGGGATCTCGTGGATGACGATCACCGCCGGGCCCGAGCCGATGCGGTAGACGGGCCGTGTCCAGCGGCCGTCGTCGAAGTCGAACAGGGTAAAGTCCGCCAACGCGTCGCTCATGGTCGCTCACCCCTGCCCGTCGGGCGACCATGGCATGAAACAGCCGCTTGATGTCGCGTCCCGGAGCGCGCCCAGCTCTTCTGTGAATCCCGAAGAAAGTCGGGATGCAGAGAGATAAAGGGGTGCGAAAACCGCCCAGCTAGAGCATTTTTCGAGCAAAGTGGTTCCGGTTCGCGTGAAGAAAAATGCGTCAAAACAGAAGATTAGACCTCACGGCCTGACGCAGTCAGGTCGGGAAATGCTCTAGCCCGGCCCTTTGTCGTCGGCCAAGTCCTCCATCGGGTCGGGCCCCTTGCCGTTGGGCAGCTTCCATTCGCCGCGGAACGAAAAGTCGAGGGTGCCGCACACCCGCGTCGCTCCACCCTTGGGGTCGTCGCCGAACGCCTGGACGCGCAGGTCGCGATAGGTGGCCAGCCGGCTGAAGCACAGCCACAACCGCTTCGCGCCGGGACAAAAGGCCCGGATATAGACCCGGC
>JACMOF010000546.1 GCA_014378155.1 Caulobacter sp.
AGTCGCTGAGCGACCTGACCCTGCGCGCCGCCACCTATCGCGGCAATCCGGAGGCCTTCTTCAAGGAGGCCGGCGTCGCCGATACGCCCTACAAGATCGCCCGCTCCGAGTTCGCCAGCGGCAACCTGATCGTCGAGGCGATCAACGCCGGGGCGCTCGATATCGGCGGCATGAGCGAGATCCCGCCGATCTTCATCGCCGGCGCTCCGGGTAATCAGGTCCGCATCGTCGCTGTGCTGCAGGGCGACGTGAACAACCAGGTCGTGCTGGTGCCCTCCGGCAGCAAGGCCCAGGCCTTCGCCGACCTGAAGGGCCAGCGCATTGGCTATGTGAAGGCCACCACCTCGCACTACATCCTCTTGCGCTTGCTCAAGGAAGCCGGCCTGAAATGGACCGACATCAAGCCCGTGGCCCTGTCGCCGCAGGACGGTCTGGCCGCCTTCTCCAGCGGCGCGATCGACGCCTGGGTGATCTATGGCGTCATCGTCCAGCAGGCCCGGCAGGCCGGGGCGCGGGTGCTGCGCACGGCGCTGGGCATCTTGTCGGGCAATTATCTGGTCGCCGCCGCCAAATCGGCCCTGGACGACGACCTCAAGCGCCAGGCCTTGGGCGACTATCTGCGGCGCTACGCCAAGATCGCCGACTGGATCAACGCCGACGGCCCACGCTGGGCCCAGGTGCGCGGGGCCGCCACCGGCGTGCCGCCCGCCCTCTATCTGCGCGACTTCCAGGAACGCAGCAGCCCGTTCCGCCTCCACAAGATCACCGACGCCGCCATCGCCTCGCAACAAGGTGTCGCCGACGCCTTCGCGACCGCTGGCCTCATTCCCGGAAAGATCGACGTGCGTCCGCTCTGGGATGATCGCTTGAACAACGCCCTTCCAGATGCTTGAGAATATTCATAGGTCATATTGGTTTTCACGATATGAGCTAAACTGCACATCGATAGATTTTATATGCATTGAGGCGTTACTGTTCGTCACGGCATATCCCGCTCAACAAGAACGGGGATAATCATGTCGCTACACTCGACTTCGCTCTACTTTCTGGCCGGGGTTTCGGCCCTGGCCTTGACCACCGCCGCCCAGGCCGCGACGCCCGCAGCGCCGGCCCCCGCCCTGGTTGGCGTCGACGCCGACGCCGCCATCGCCGTGGAACAGGTGGTGGTCACCGCCGAGCGGCGGGCCACCGACCTGCAGAAGACCGCCATCGCCATCACGGCCTTCAGCCCGCAGGTGCTGGCCGACCGCAAGATCGACAATATCCGCGACCTGTCGGGCCAGATCCCCAATTTCAGCATCGGCCGCGCCACCCTCAGCCCCACCCCCCAGACCTCCGCCCTGCGCGGGGTGGGCGAGAGCGATCCGATCCAGGAACCGGTGCTGGCGGTCTATGTCGACGACGTCTACATCCCGCGCCAGATCGGCTCGATGATCGAGTTCAACGACCTGGAGCGGATCGAGGTGCTGCGCGGGCCGCAAGGCACGCTTTACGGCCGAAACTCCAGCGCCGGCGCCCTGCGCGTCATCACCCGCGATCCCGGCGACGCCTTCCGCGCCAAGGCCGATGTGGGGCTCGGAAACTACGGCGCGGTCGATGTGCGCGCCCTGGTCGAGGGTCCCCTGGTGGCCGGCAAGCTGGCGGGCAGTCTGTCCTACATCCATCACGAGCGCGACGGCGTCACCTTTGACCCGACCCTCAATCACGACGTCAACCGCATCAAGCTGGACGCCTATCGCGCCAAACTGCGCTGGACGCCGACCGCGCGGCTGGACGCGTTGCTGACGCTCAACGCCACCCGGGACCGCAGCGACAGCCGCAGCTATGTGCCGGTCGTCCAGCCGGGCGTGTTCCGCAACGACCGCTCCTTTTCCGAGGTCGAGCCCAAGCAGGATCTCGACCAGATCAGCGGCGCACTGCGCGTTCAGTACACGCTGAACGATCACCTGAAGCTGAAGTCGATCAGTTCGTACGGCGGCTTCAACCTCAACCCCGTGGCCTACGACAACGACGGCCAGGCG
Organism: Caulobacter sp.; assembly: GCA_014378155.1. Classification (GTDB taxonomy): domain Bacteria; phylum Pseudomonadota; class Alphaproteobacteria; order Caulobacterales; family Caulobacteraceae; genus Caulobacter. The sequence goes on from JACMOF010000546.1 coordinate 2,022, forward strand.
GCGCTGATCCAGAAGAACCTGATCCACTACAACGACCAGTACGCCACCCAGGAACTCCAGCTGAACGGCGACTACGGCAAGCTGACCTTCA
>JACMOF010000547.1 GCA_014378155.1 Caulobacter sp.
ATCGCAACACGAACGCCGCATTTCTGACGAACACCGCTCAGATTTTCCGCAAAGCGATCCAAAACATGGCCCCTACCCCCCATAGACCCTTGGTTGGACAGGCAAATTCGACCCACACGCCGTCGCGCGAACCTCCGCCGCCAGGTCGAGCGTTCAATCGGGGAAAACGCCCCGCGATTGGTTGACTTTCGTGAAATTCATCCGGCTGTCGTTGGTAACGTTAGTTTATAATTGTCATATGTCAGTGTGAATCAGAATTTTTTCTCGCAGATCGCTTAAAGTTCGGACAGGTTTTGCCGCCAACGGTCGTTGCGCAGGGGCCCGCGAGCCGGGATGATGCGCCCTTCAAAGACGCCTCGGCGCAGTTGCAAAGTGACACCTATGACCAGCTTTCGACGCGTAACCGACTCGCTTTCGGTCAGCCCGCAGATCGGCCTGGAGGATTTGAGCCGCGTGGCGGACGAGGGATTCGTTCTGGTGATCAATAATCGGCCCGACGGCGAGGAGCCGGGCCAGCCGTCCAGCGCCGAAGTCGAGGCGGCCGCCCAGGCCGTTGGCCTGGCCTATGTCCACATTCCCGTGCACGGCGGACCCACGCCGGACCAGGTCGAGGCGGTGCGGCGGGCGGTGGCCTCGGTCGAGGGGCCGGTGCTGGCCTTCTGCCGCTCGGGCACGCGCTCGATCGTCACCTGGTCGATCGGCCAGGCCACATCCGGCGCTGCGGATCGCGACGTGCTGGTGCGGCAAGGCGCTGAAGCCGGGTACGACCTGTCGGGCGTGCTCGGCCGCTAGGCTCAGTTGTGGTGGGTCAGGGCCACCCGGGCGGCCATCGCCGAAGGCTCGGGTTCGCAACTGGCCAGCACAAACTGGGCCGTGATGAGACACAGGATGGCGAAGGCCGCGCGCTGGAGCCGTTTTGAGACAAAAATCGCTGTGTCGGCGGCCATGATCCGTGCTCCGTTTGGTTTACGTCTCGTTAATCGCAAGACCGGCGCCGTGACAGGCCCAGAGGTGCAGATGATCCCCTTCGTTCGCGAGATCGAGTTCGAATACGGCCGCTGCGACCAGGTTTCGCCGCTGATTCGGCGGGTGATCGCCGACAATCCGGGGCCGTTCACCTATACCGGCACGGGCACCTATATCGTCGGGCGCGGGACCGTGGCGGTGATCGATCCCGGGCCGGACCAGGACGGGCATTTGCAGGCTCTGCTGGCGGCGCTGGATGGCGAGATCGTCAGCCACATCCTGGTCACCCACCATCACAGCGACCACTCTCCCCTCGCCCGCCCGCTGGCCAAGGTCACCGGTGCGACCATCCACGGCCGCCGCGCGCCGCATCTGGCCGAGGTCTCGCCGGACGTGATGGTCGGGGCTGGCGACGACGAGGGCTTCCGGCCCGATATCGAGATCGCCGACGGCGCCGTGTTCGAGGGTCCGGGCTGGACGCTGCGGGCCGTGACCACCCCGGGTCACACCTCCAACCATGTCTGTTTTGCCCTGGCGGAGGAGAACGCTCTGTTCAGCGGCGACCACGTGATGGGCTGGTCGACCACGGTGATCACCCCGCCCGACGGCGACATGGGCGACTATTTCGCCAGCCTGGAGAAGGTGAAGGCGATGGGGTTCGACACTCTGTGGCCGACCCACGGCTCACCGGTTCGCGAGGTCGAGCCCTTCATCCGGGCCTATGCCGACCATCGGCGCGCGCGCGAGGCCCAGGTGCTGGCGGCCCTGTCGCAGGGGCCGACCACGATCAAGGCCATGGTCCCCACTCTCTACGCCGCCGTGGATCCGCGCCTGCACGCGGCGGCGGCCATGTCAGTGCTGGCCCACATGCTGCTGCTGGTGAAGCAGGGGCGCGTGGCCTGCGCGGGCGTGGCGGGGCTGGACAGCGTGTATCGGCTGGCCTGAGGCCTTTCCCCTACCCCTTCACCGCCGCCAGCAACCCGCCCAGCCGGCGGCAGTTGCGGCCCATGTCGCCGCCGGCCGTGCGGCCGATCGAGCGCATGTCCACGCGGGCGCCGGCCGCGTCGGGGCGCACCCGCACCACCAGGTCGTCCTTCAGCCCGTACCAGAAGCTCTGGCCCGTGGCCTCCAGTCGGCCGTCCATCGGATCGTCGGTGACGATGGACAGGCCGGCGGACTGCACGGCGGCCTTGGCCGCCTCGTAGGCGTCGGCGGGCGAGCGTTCCAGGATCAAGGGCTTGGCCGCGGCGCAGGTCTCGGCGTTGACGTCGGCCACGCGGCGGCCAGCGAAGGCCAGCGAACCGACCGGCAGGCTGGGGTCCGCCTCAATCGTCTGGGCGTCGCCGCCTCGCGCGGCCAAGCCGGCGTCGGACGGCATCAACGGGGTCTTCCAGTCGGTGGAGACGTCGTGGACGGGAGGGGCGCGGCCGCCGATGGCGTTGGCGGCGACCATCACGCCCAGGGTGGCGATGGTGATCGCCAGGGCCAGCAGCGCCTTCTTCCACAGCTTCGAGAAGCCGCCGAACAGGGCCACGATCAGACCCAGGACGCCGGTGGCGACGCCCAGCATCGCGACCTTCGGCGCCCAGTCGCGGGTCATCAGGTCGTAGCCGATCGCCTGGTCGAACAGGCCAAGCTTCACACCCACCGCGCCAGCGGCGACCAGCAGGGCCGGCGCCAGGGCGACCAGCACCGCCAGGTCGAGCAGCACGCCGCCTCCGCCGCCGGACTTGGCCTCGGCATTGACCTTGGCCGCTGCCTTCTTGCGCGCCTTCTTGGTCGGCGGGATCAGCGGCATGGCGAGAGGCGGCTCATCGGTCACGAAGGTCGGCTCGGCGTGGAACGCCGCCTCGGGCACCATGGCCAACACGGGCTCCGCGACCGGCGGCAAGGGGCTGACCGGGAAGGGCTCGGTCTCGCCCCGGGCCTCGAAGGCCGGCGCCACCACAGGGTCGACCACCATCGGCGCGACAGCGGCCTCAGCGACCTGGGTCGGCGCGATGATCTCGGGTTCGACGACGACTTCCGCGACGGGGGGTTCGACCGTCTCGGGCGTGTCGAGCACGGTTGGCTGGACCTCGGCGAGGTGGACGGCGACGAACATGGGTTCGGGCGGCGCCACCGATTCGGCCGGCGCTTGAGCTAGCGCCTCGGTGACCAGGGGCTCAAGCAGGGGCGGCGGTTCCGAGATCGGATCTTCGGGTTCAGGGGCGTAGATCCGCGCAGCCAGGGCGCCGTCGGCGGCGGCCAGGGTGGGGGCGCCGGCCGGCGGGCCGGACTGCGGCTCAGGCGCGACCTCCGCCACGGTCTCGGCGACCAGGCTCGGCAGGACATAGTCCTTCATCCGCTGGCGGATCAGCTTCTTGTCGATCTTGCCCGTCGCGCCCAGCGGGATGTCATCGACGAAGACCACGTCGTCGGGCATCCACCACTTGGCGATCTTGCCCTGCAGGAAGTCGAGGAACTCCTGCTTGGTGGCGGTCTCGCCCTCCTTCAGCTTGACCAACAGGATCGGCCGCTCGTCCCACTTGGGATGGGCCACGCCGATCACCGCCGTCATCGCCGCCTTGGGATGGCCCAGGGCGATGTTCTCGATGTCGATGGTGCTGATCCACTCGCCGCCCGACTTGACCACGTCCTTGGCCCGGTCGGTGATCTGCATAAAGCCGTGGTCATCGATCGTCGCCACGTCGCCGGTGTCGAAGAAGCCTTCCTCGTCGAGGATCTTGCCGCCGGCGCCCCGGAAATATTCGGCGGCGATGATCGGGCCGCGGATCTTGAGATTGCCGAAGCTCTTGCCGTCGTGCGGCAGGCGGTTCCCCGCGTCGTCCGTCAGCTTCAGCTCGACGCCCAGCGGCGGCCGGCCCTGCTTCAGGCGGTAGGGCATCTGCTGGTCGTAGGGCAGCTTTTCCAGGTCCTCGGTCATTACCGACAGGGTGCCGAGCGGCGAGGTCTCGGTCATGCCCCAGGCATGGACCACCTCGACGTCGTAGTCCTCGTGGAAAGCGCGGATGATGTGCTCGGGACAGGCCGCCCCGCCGACGACTACCTTCTTTAGAACCGGCAGCTTCAGCCCGGTCTCGCGCAGGTGCTGCAGCAGCATCTGCCAGACGGTGGGCACGGCGGCCGAGAAGGTGACGCCCTCGCTGTCGAGCAGTTCGTAGATCGAGGCCCCGTCCATCTTGGCGCCGGGCATGACCATCTTGGCCCCAGTCCCGGGCGCCGAGAAGGCCACGCCCCAGGCGTTGGCGTGGAACATCGGCACCACCGGCAGGATCACGTCCTTCTGCGACAGGCCCATCACGTCCGGTTGAAGGGTGATCAGGGTGTGGAGGACGTTGGAGCGGTGCGAATACATCACCCCCTTGGGGTCGCCCGTCGTGCCGGAAGTGTAGCAAAGACCAGCAGCCGTGCCCTCGTCGAAGCCGCCCCAGGCGCAGTCGGCATGGTGCTCGGCGACCAAGTCTTCGAAGCAGAGAAGGCCCTTGAAGTGTGGGGCGTCGCCGGCGACCTGGAAGTTGGCCGGCATGTGCCCGCGATCGGTGAACACCACCACATGCTCGACACTGGGCAGGTGCTGGACGATGCCGGCGATGATCGGCAGGAAGGTCAGGTCGGTGAAGATCACCCTGTCGCCGCCGTGATTGGCGATCCACGCGATCTGCTCGGGAAACAGGCGCGGGTTCAGCGTGTGGCACACAGCCCCGATGCCCATGATGCCGTACCAGGCCTCCATATGGCGGGCGGTGTTCCAGGCCAGGGTGCCGACCCGATCGCCTGGCTTGATCCCCATGCCGAGCAGAGCGTTGGAGACGCGCTTGGCGCGGTTGTGAATGGCCGCGTAGGTCGTGCGGACGATGGGACCTTCGACGGAGCGGGTGACGACCTCGCGCGCGCCGTGCCACTGGGCGGCGTGGTCGATGATCTTGTCGACCGTCAAGGCCCCGTGTTGCATCAAGCCTTGCATCGGCCCCGCACTCCCGCTTCGTTAACGTTGTTCAGCCAAGGCTAGCGGCCTCGCGACGCCCACGCAACGCGGCGCGCGCTTCGAGCGAACCTTAAGTCTAAAAGCCAACCGCGCTGATCCGTCGCAGATTGCGTTCAGCCGCTGGTAGTCGCGATCCGCTAGGTTTGTCCGCACAGACGCTGATCGACGGGCAAGGCGAATTTACGTGCGATGGTTCCAAGCGCCATGGGCCGATAACCGGCTGGACGAGGTAGCGCTGGACACCCACCGCCTGCTGCCCTCTCGCTTGATCCCGGCCATCGCGGCGACGGCGATCACGTCAATGGTGCTGGGCGCCATGACGGCCTTGACCTGGCTGGCGGGCTTCATCCTGAGCGAGGGCTTGGCGCGACTGGCGACCCGTCGGTTCAAGTTGGGCGTCGACGCCTCTCCGGCCGAGCGCGCGGCCTTCGTGCTGATGACGCTGCCAATCAACCTGACCTGGGCCTGGCTAGCGGCGATGATTTGGCTCTCGCCAATCCCGGAACTCAAGCTGGCGGCCGTTTCCATCTGGGTCGGGCAGATCGTCTACACCCAGAACTTCCGCCATCAACCGGCCGCCCTGCTGATCGTCAGCGCCTTCGCGCCGATGCTCAGCCTCGTGGTCTTTCCCCTGTTCTTCTTCCAGGCCCACGGCGTCGGCCCCAATATCGCCCGCTGGGGCCTGTTGATGGTCGTGCTGACCACGGTCAACGTCATGCGCGGCAACCGCGCCGCCGCCCGACGCATGGACGACCTGACCCGCAGCCTGCGCGAGGAACGCGAGCGGGCCCTGGAGGCCAACCGCGCCAAGTCCACCTTCGTGGCCGTCACCAGCCATGAGCTGCGCACCCCAATGAACGGCCTGCTGGGCATGGCCTACGCCCTGGACCGCAGCAACCTCAACGAAAGCCAGCGCCGTCACGTGCGCTTGATGATCAAGTCGGGCGACAGCCTGATGCAGGTGCTAAACGACGTGCTCGACCTATCGAAGATCGAAGCTGGCAAGGTCGACCTCGACCACACCGCCACCAACCTGCACGAACTGGTGTTGGCGGCGGGCGACGCTTGGCGCGACGCCGCCACCGAAAAGGGTCTGTGGCTCAAGACCGAGATCGATCCGTCCGCGCCGGTCTGGGTCCTGGCCGACCCCCAGCGCATTCGCCAGGTGGTGATGAACCTGATTTCCAACGGGCTGAAGTTCACCCAGCAAGGCGGCGTCACCCTCCAGCTCGCCGCCGCTACACCCCGCCCCGACGGCGCGCTGCTGGTGCGGATACGCGTGATCGACAGCGGCATCGGCGTGGCCAAGCATTTCCAAGAACGCATCTTCGACAGCTTCACCCAGGCCGACGACGCCGTCTCCCGAAGCCACGGCGGCACGGGCCTGGGCCTGACGATCGCGCGCGCCCTGGCGCGCCAGATGGACGGCGACCTGGCGCTGGAAAGCGGCCTGGACGGCGCGACCTTCGCCTTCACCCTGGTGGCCACGCCGATCGCGTCGCCCTCTTCGCCGTGCGAGACCGAGCGCGACGACGACATGCCGAACCTGGACTCGTTGCGGATACTGATGGCCGAGGACAACGCGATCAACCAGGTGGTGGTGCGCACGATGCTTGAGGCGACCGGCGTGGCCCTGACCATCGTCGATGATGGCCAGGCGGCGCTGGCCGCGCTGCAGGTCGGGACCTTCGACGCCGTGCTGATGGACATCAACATGCCGGTCATGGACGGGATCACCGCCCTCGAGGCGATCCGGGCCGGCGGGGCGGGCAATCCGGCGATGCCGGTGATCGCCGTGACCGCCTCGGCGATGTCAGGCGATCGCGAGCGCTTCCTGGCGATGGGCTTCGACGATCATCTGGGCAAGCCCGTCCGCCCGATTCAACTGCTGACGGCGATCCTCGCGGCGGTGCGCCCCAGGGCCAGACCGGCCGAAGCGGCGCGTTCCTAACTCACCCCATCGTCTCCGCCAGGGCGCGGGCCTCATCCTCGAAGGCGCTGACCGTATCGACCCGGCGCCATCTGATTTCTCCTGTGTCGCGGGCCAGTTGGCTCTCCAGCACGGCGACATCGGCGTCGGAGGCGTCGTTGACGCGAGCGGCGACGCGGGCGCGCAACACCTCCGGCGGGGCTTCGAGCCACACACCCTGGAAGGCGACGTCGGCTGACTTGGCCAAGACCTCGGCGCGGGCGCGCTGCTCGGGCTTGAGGAACACCGCATCGACCACCACCGAGCGGCCGGCCGCCAGGGTCAGGCCCGCGTCACGGAACAGCTCGTCATAGACCCGCTCGCTCATCTGCGGCGTGTAGGCCTCCTTGGGCAGGCGCTGCAGAGACGGCACGCCCAGCAGGCGCTTGCGGATCTCGTCGGTGCGCAGCACCACCGCGCCGGGCGCGCTGCCCAGGCCAGGCGCGCAGACCCGCGCGAAGGTCGACTTGCCCGAGCCCGATAGCCCGCCCGTCGCCACCAGGCTGACAGGCCGCGGGGCCAGGTGCTCCAGCGCCGTGGCCAGGTAGGCCCGCGCGGCCTCGTCGTCATTGCTGTAGGCCCAGACGTGGGTGCGAACGGCGGCGCGGACGCTGAGCATTAGCGGCAAGGCGGCCAGCCCGGTCCACAGGCCGGTGTCGAAGGTGCGAGCGGCCTCGTCCAGATAGGCGTTCAGCACTCGGCCGGCCGCGTCGCGGCGACGGCGGAAATCCAGGTCCATCAGCAGGAAGGCCAAGTCGTACTGGATATCGATGTCCGACAGGGCGTCGTTGAACTCGATGCAGTCGAAGAGGATCGGCTTGCTGTCCTCGATCAGGATGTTGCCGAGATGCAGGTCGCCGTGACAGTGGCGCGCGAAGCCTTGCCCCGCCCGACCGTTGAGCAACGGACTCAGCCTTTCCAGCGCCAGGTCGGTCTCGGCGATCAAGCGCTCGACGGCCAGCGAGCCCAGGCGCAGGGCCAGGCCGCGCAGCAGCTTGGCGTTGGACGCGATGGTGTAACCCAGGGCCCCCACCCCGCCGCCTTGCGGACGCAGCGGCGCCACGGCGTGGAACTGGGCGATGGTCCGGCCCAGGGCCTCTTCAAGCGCGTCGTCGATCGCCCAGGGCTGCGAAGCCAGCACGCCCTCCTCGTCGAAGCGGCGCATCTCCAGCGCATACTCGATCGTCTCGCCCGCGCCGTCGATCTCGACCCCGCCGGCTTCGGTGCGGGTCAGGCGACGCACGGCCCGGTAGATGTCCGGCGCGGCCGAACGGTTGAAGCTAAGCTCGCGCTCCAGCGACCAGCGGCGCAGTTCCAGCGTCGAATAATCCAGAAAGCCGAAATTGACCGGCCGCTTGACCTTGAAGGCCGCTTCGCCGACCAGGAAGACCCGGGCGCAGGAGGTCTCGATCACCCGATCGGCCCGCTCGCCCATCCAGGCGGCCACTTCCTGCTCGCGAACCGTTTCCGCGTCTTTGATCACGCCGTACCCCGTCTCTCGCGCCACGACGCCGGCGCCGGCGTCCCATAGCGGAAACTTCCGCCGACGTCGCCGCCCGACGCTTGCTTGCGCGTGAGTTGAGTGTCTAAGGTGAAGTTAACCCTGGATCGAGTGCAACGCATGCTGATGGGCGCTGGACTAAATAGGCCGGAACGCCGGAAAACGGAAATCCTGGCGGCGGCGCGTGGCGTCTTCCTGCGCCAGGGTTATCCTGACACCGGCATGGAGGTCGTCGCGCGGATGGCGGGCGTCTCGACCGCCACGCTCTATACCTACTTCCCCAGCAAGGCGAAGCTGTTCGAGGTCGTGATCCACGAGACCGTGCGGGACATGGCTGGCCCCGTCAGGGCGAGCACGCGGGTCAAGGGCGACGCCCGCGCGCGGCTCATGGCCCTGACCTGCGCCTATGCCACCTTCTTTTCTCGCCCCATGACCCGGGCGACGTTCCGCTTGATCACGTCGGAGCGGCGGCGCTTCCAGGTCCTGGCCGACTTCTTCCTCCGGAACGCCCGCGAGGAACTGGGCCGCGCCGCGATCCGCGTCATCGACGATCTTGTCGAAACAGGCGAGCTCAAGGTCGAAAAGCCCTCCTGGGCCGCCGGCCAACTTCTGGGCATGATCGACCACCCGACCCTGTTGCTTGGCCTGTCGGCCGGCGACAACGTTCAACCGAACAGGCCGCTCGAGGAGCTGTCACGCGACGCGGTCGAGACGTTCCTGGCGCGCTACGGAAACAACCGCGTGGTGCCCCAGCCTTCGCCCGCCCGCTCGTAGACCAGCCCCTCGTGCAGGCGGAACGGTCGGTCGCGCCAGAACTCGATGACCTGCGGTACGACGCGGTAGCCTGACCAGTGCGGGGGGCGCGCCACCTTGCCGAGGCCAAATTTCAGGGCCATCTCGGCCACCCGGCGTTCCAGGGCCAGGCGGTCGGGCAGCGGCCGCGACTGGTCGCTGGCCCAGGCGCCCAGCTGACTGTGCCGGGCCCGGCTGGCGAAATAGGCGTCGGCCTCGGCCTCGCTCACGGGCTCGGCAACGCCGCGCACCCGCACCTGGCGGCGCAACGACTTCCAATGAAACAGCAGCGCCGCCTTGGGCTGGGCGTCCAGCTCCACGCCCTTGGCGCTCTGGGTGTTGGTGTAGAAGACAAAGCCCCGCGCATCGACGCTCTTGAGCAGCACCATGCGCGAGTCCGGCAGGCCGTCGGCGTCGACCGTCGACACCGCCACGGCGTTGGGATCGTTCGGCTCGCCCTTCCCGGCCTCGGCCAGCCATTCCTCGAACAGCCGGATGGGATCGCCTTCCGGCAGCAGCGGGGGAGGCGTAGCGTCGGTCACCTGGCGGACATAGTCGTCCTCGGAGGGCGAGGCGGGGATCAGGGGCGCGTTGGTCATGGCAGTCCTATAGGACAGGCGGCGGCGGCGGGCCACGCTTGACGTGCACGACCCGTCGCGCGCATCTGCCGCCAAACCGCGCGCGGACGGCGCCGCGACCTAGGACACGACACCTCATGAAGCTCGGCACGCGCGCGCGACTAGCCTGGATCCCGCTGGCGCTCTGGAGCGCGGCCGCGCTGTGGATCGGCACGATCGAGGCGGTGAAGTGGAAGGGCGACGACGTTCAGGACTGGATCGTGCTGGCCTTGGGCGGGGTCTTCCTGTTCGCGGCGGGGGCCTGGAACCTGGTGAAGGTGCGCAATCGCGCCGCCGAGCGGGCCCGGGTCGAGGGTCCCGATGTCGATGAGCCCGTGACCTGGTATCGCAAGAGCGGCTCGTGGGCGGTGATCCTCTTCGCCGCGGGGGTGTTTGGCACCTTCGGCCTGGTCTGGCTGATCAGCGGCCAGATCCGCTAGCGCTCGAAAGTCTTAACTTAACCCGCCGTTGACCAAGTGGCGGCAGGGTCGGCGGCATGACCGCCCGCGCCTCCACAGTCCCCAGTCTCCAGGCCGCGCGCGCCATCCTCGGCGTCGCCGCGCGGGCCGACGAGCGCGAGCTGCGCGCCGCCTATCGCGAGGCCGCCAAGCGCGCCCACCCCGATCGCCCCGGCGGCGACGCGGCCCTGTTCCGCGACGTGCTGGCCGCCTACCGCCTGCTGCAGGACAACCCGGTCCAGCCGATCCATTTCCCGCCCGCCGTCACCGAGCCCGCGCGTGTCGAGCAGGCGACCCTGACCCTCGAAACGGCCATGGCCTTCGCCGGCGGCGCGCTCGACCTGATGGTCGACGCTCGCAAGCTGCGCCTGACCCTGCCCGCCGGCCTGCGCGACGGCGACAAGGTGCGGGTCGAGGACGTGGTCTTCCGCGTCGCTCTGAAGCCTGATCCCGAGGCCTTGGTGCGCGGCGACGACCTGTGGCTGACCGCGCGGCTGGACTCCCGGGTGCTGGCCGAGGGCGGCCGCCTTGAGGTGGCCACCGCTATCGGTCCGCGCCTGGTGTGGATCTCGACCAAGGCCGCCGCCCGCGGCTTGGTTCGCCTGCCCGGCCAGGGCCTGCCAGCTCGTGGGCCGCATCGCCAAGGCGATCTCTTCCTACGGCTCGAAGCCGTCAACGGCGGAGCCGAAAGCGCCGCGCGATCGCAACTGAAGCGTTTCGCGGCGGCGTGGGCGGCCTAAGGCCAAGGGCGCCCCGAGCCTTAGTCGTCCTCGTCTGGATCCGCGCCGAAGCTGTGCGGTTCGGTCGGCGGCAGGCAGGTCACCAGGATGCGGGCCATCAACTCGGAATCAGCGACGACGGACGGTTGTTCGCCAAACACCGCCTCCCAGAGGCTCGCCAGTTCCTGATAGGCCAAATCGGTCACGTAGCGCTCTCTCGAACCGCACACTCGGGAAAGACAATGCCGTTCGACACCAAGGGGTTGCTGATTAACAACGCGCGCCGCGAGACGCGCGCCCGAGTCCCTTGACTAACGCGCAGCGATCGCCAGTTCGAACGGCGTCGCCGGCAGGCCGGTCAGGCCGTAGAGATTGACGATCGGGCTGTCGGCCCAGCCGTAGCGAACCTTCACGGGCGCGAGGCCTGCAGGGATCGGCAGGCTGACCTGGTCGCCGCTCAAGGTCGCGTCGACGAACCGGCAGGCGCTAGCATCGCATAATTCAAAGCCGTTGGGATGCGCGCCGGCCTGGACCACCGCGCGCTTGTCCAGCCGCACCGTCACGGCGCCGCCCTGGATCATCACCGACAGCGGGGCCGGGCCGGCGGCGACCACGCTCGTGTCCCCATAGGCTAGCCTGCGGGCTTGGAGCGCCAATCGACGGCCGACCTCCTGCTTATTGGCCGGATGGATGTCGTGGATGTCGCCGATATCGACGGCCGAGGCGAGGCCGACCTGGGGATCGGCGGCGGCCACCCGGCGCTGTACGTCCCGCACCCCAGCCCAGCCAGACTCGCGCGGCTGGGCGTAGCGCGGGCCGAAATCGGCCAGTTGAACGATCAGGAACGGAAGGTCCGGTCCGCCGAACGCTCGGCGCCAGTCGGCGATCAGGGCCGGCAGGGTGCGGGCATATTCGGCCGGTTCGGAGACATTGGCCTCGCCTTGATACCAGACGAAGCCCTTCAGGCCATACGGCGCCAGCGGCGCGATCATGCCGTTGCGCAGGGTGGACAGGCCGCTGGCCCCCAGCCAGGGCGCGTGCGGCGGCGGGCCGCTTTGGGCCATGGAGGTCGAGATCTTGTAGCGCCAGGTCCCGCCGAGCGGCGCGAACGACCCGTCGTCGAACTTCAGACCCTTCTGCGCCGCCGGGCCCCAGGCCCCGCCGCCGCCGCTGGTGTCGATGGCCCGCACCGCGATCAGGTTGGCGCCCGCCTTCAGCATGCCCGGCGCGATGTGATACTCGCGCGGGGTGTTCCAGCCTTCCTGAGAGCCGATTTGGCGGCCATTGATGAAGGTGGTGTCGATGTCATCGACCGGGCCGAGCGCCAAGGTCGCGCCCCCCTTGGCGGCTTGGGCCGCCTGCTTGGCCGTCAGGGTGAGGGTGGCGCGCAGCCAGATCGTGCCGTCGAAGGTTTCCAGGCCAGGATTGACCTCCCAGAAGTTGTCGGCCGGCATCGTGGCCCAGGCGCTGTCGTCGAGGTTCGGGCTGGCCCAACCCGCCGCCTGCGGCTCGACCTTGGCGGCCCAGCGATCCAGCATCGCGCCCCAACGGGCCATGCCGGCCTCCTTGGACCGCGCGTAGTCAGCCAACACGGCCAGGCCCTCGTCATAGTTGCCCAGGGCGTGGAGGCCCTCGCCGCTGATCCAGTCCTGGATGATCGACCCGCCCCAACTGGCGTCGATCAGGCCGATCGGCGCGTCGGTCGTCTTCCTCAACTCGCGGCCCATGAAGAAACACGCCGCGCTGAAGTTCGCGGCGGCTTCAGGGCTGGCCACGCGCCACACCGCTTCCTTGGGCAGGGTCGTGGTCGGAGCCGGCAGGCTGGTGCGGCCGGTTTGGAGCAGGCGGACGTCGGGATCGGTTGCGTGCGACAGCTCGGTGTCGCTGTCGAGCGACCGGCGCAGTGGATATTCCATGTTCGACTGGCCCGAGCACAGCCAGACATCGCCGACCAGCAGGTCGGAGATCGTCTGGCTGTCGCCAACGGTTTTGGCGGTCAGGGACAGGGCGGCGCCCGGCTGGCGGGCCGGGAAGGTCGCTGACCAGCGGCCTTGGGCGTCGGTGGTGGCCGTGGTTTCGGCCTCGCCCAGCATGACAGACACCGACGCCCCGGGCGTGGCGCCGCCCCAGACCCGGATCGGCTGGCCGCGCTGGAGGACCGCGTGATCGGTGAAGACCGGGGCGAGGATGGGCGCGGCCGAAGCAAGGCTTGGCAAGAACAACGCGGAGGCTAACAGGCCAAGGACTTTCGAACGCATCGGCATACCCCAAAACCCGCTCATCCCGGCGAATGCCGGACCCAGATGCACCCAGAGCCTCAGCGGGCTTCACCTGGGTCCCCTGAGTTCACAAACGAAGTGCAACACTCTCTGACCGAGGTGTTGCGATGGGACAAGCCTATGATCACCTCACGCTTGAGGAGCGGTGTGAGCTTGCCCGGCGTCGTGAAGCGGGTGAGACGATCCGACAAATCGCTGCGGCTCTGGGTCGCTCGCCATCGAGCATCTGCCGTGAGCTGAAGCGTAATGGCGCGCCCAAGGCCGCCTACAAGCCCGTGCTGGCCGGCGATCTCAGCAAGGCCCGGCGCTGGCGAGGCAGCCGCCTGGAACGCGACGAGGTCCTCCAGGGCCAGGTGCTCGAGCACCTGGCCCTGGGCTGGTCGCCCGAGCAGGTGGCCGGACGGCTGAAGCGCGAGCGCGGCCAGGCGGTGATCAGCCACGAGAGCATCTACCGGTTCATCTACGCCCAGATGCGCCGGACCAACGATGGAAGCTGGCGCAAGTATCTGCCGCGCGCCAAGTTCAAGCGCGGCCGCCGAGCCCGCAAGGGCGGTAGTCCCGCCTGGCACATCAAGCATCGTGTCAGCGTCCACGAGCGCCCGGAGGCGGCCCAGGACCGCCAGCAGGCCGGCCACTGGGAGGGCGACTTCATGTTGTTTTCCAAGTACGGCCAGAACGTCCTCGTGCTGCACGAGCGCACCTCGCGCCTGACCGTGGTGACCGCGCCTCCCAACCGCCTGGCCGAACCCACCGCCCAGAGACTGGGCGATCTGCTGGAGCCCCTGCCCGCCGAACTGCGCCGATCCCTGACCTTCGACAACGGAACCGAGTTCGCCGCCCACTGGCGCCTGGCCGAGCGGCTGGGCCTGGCGACCTATTTCTGCGACCCGCACTCGCCCTGGCAGAAGGGCGGCGTCGAGAACGCCATCGGCCGTCTGCGCCGCTTCCTCCCGCGCAAGACCAACCTCGACACCCTCGACCTGGACGACATCCTGTGGCTCAACAGGCTCCACAACCACACGCCTCGAAAGTGCCTGGGCTTCCAGACACCCGCCGAGGTCTACGCCCTGTTGCACTTCAAGTGTGAATCCACATCCCGGCCTTCGCCGGGATGAGCGGATTTTTTACAGATAAGAACAAGACCGGAGTACCCCCATGCCCGTCCCCATCCGCAATCACGACATCGCCGAGCTCCGGCGCCTGGACCTGGCCCACCACCTGCCGGCCCAGACCGATTACAAGCTGCAGCAGGAACTCGGCGGCAGCCGGATCATCACGCGCGCCGACGGGGTCTATATCCACGATGGCGACGGCCACCAGATCCTCGACGGCATGGCCGGGCTTTGGTGCGTCAATGTCGGCTATGGCCGGCAGGAGCTGGCCCAGGCCGCCTACGACCAGATGCTGGAGCTGCCCTACTACAACACCTTCTTCAAGACGG
>JACMOF010000548.1 GCA_014378155.1 Caulobacter sp.
CATTGAGAAGTTCGTCCTGGCCGGCGATCCATGACGGATGCATCGCCACGCGCCAATCCCGGTGACCGGCGCCCAGCGATAAGTCATAAACCACTTACTTAGCGAGCGACAGGCCTTGCTGGCATGGGGCTCGGCGCGCAAATCCTCCCCCTGTGGGTCAGGTGTCGGCGAAGCCGACGGAGGGGGAGTGATACGCCCTAACCGCGCGCCCGATCGACGCCCCTAAAACTGCCCCCACCGATCGCTGCGCGATCACCTCCCCCACAGGGGGAGGACCTAGGTTGCTAAGCCCGAACGAACTTGCCCGCAGCGCGGACCGACCCGGTCGGAGCCCCGGACGGCGAGCCGCCTAGCGGTTCGTCGGTGACAGCCAGGGTGGCGGTATAGACCCCCCCGGCCTTCAGCCCGGCGGGAACCGCGATGCGCTTGGCGGCGCCGGTCGGGATAACGCCCAGCGAGATCGGCGCGGCGCCCTCGGGGATGATCCACAGCTCGGCGTCGCGGCCGGTCGGCATGGTCAGGCTGACCGGGGTCAGCACAAGCTGCTGTGTCGCGTGGTCCAGGGTGGCGACCAGGCGCGGGGCCTTGGTGGTCGGGTCGCCGATCACCGCCACCTCGGCGGCCTGGACCACGACCGGCGCTGGCGTGACCACTGGCGGCGCGGGCTTGGGCAGGGCGACGATGACCAGGCAGGCGGCCGCCAGGGCCGCCGCCCCGGCCGACACGCCGCGCCACACGGCGACATTGTTCCAGGTGCTGGGCCGGGCGACGTCGCCGACCAGGTTGGAAATCCGCGGCCACAGCCCGACCGAAGGCTGCACGGGAGCGATCTCGGCCGCCAGCGGGACGAGGTGGTTTTCCCACCACTGCACGGCGCGGGCGAAGGCGGGTTCGGCGGTGACGCGACGCTCGGCCTCTGCGCGCTCGACGGCGTCCAGCACGCCCAGCACGTATTCGCCGGCGAAGGGGCGTTCGCCCTCGGTGATGGGGGTTTCGATGTCGGTCATGCTTCGAGACACGCGCGAAGGTTGATCAGGGCGCGCCGGATCCAGCTTTTCATGGTGCCCAGCGGCACGCCCACGGCCTGGGCCAGGGCGTCATAGGTCAGGCCCTCGAAGAAGGCCGTGCGCACCACGCTGGCGTGCTTGGGGTCAAGGGCGTCGATGCAGCCATTTAGCCGCGCCTTGTCCTCGTCGGCCTCGATCAGGGTCGAGGCCAGGGGGGCGGTGTCGGGCAAGGCCTCGGCCTCGTCGACGCCGGCCATGACCCGGCCGCCCCGGGCGCGAAGCCGGTCGATGGCCCGGTTGCGAGCCATGGTCACCAGCCAGGTGATCGGGCTGGCGCGCTCCGGATCGAAGCGGTCGGCCTTGTTCCATACCGTCAGATAAACATCCTGAAGCACGTCTTCCGCCTCCTCGCGGTCGTTCAAGATACGGAGGACGACGCCGAACAGTTTCGCGGATGTATGTCGGTAGACGTATTTGAGCGCGTCATTGTCGCGATTGGCGATCCGCGCAATGGCGCGCGAAAGCAAGGCCCGGCTGGTTTCTACGTCCATTAATCGGTGGCCCCTCGGACTCGCGTGCGACCGACGGTCGCACGGCCTTGGTGGCGAAGCAATCTCAGCGCGTATGCCGCGCGACGAGATAGCCGGCGCTGGCGGCGGC
Source organism: Caulobacter sp. (assembly GCA_014378155.1). Lineage (GTDB taxonomy): Bacteria > Pseudomonadota > Alphaproteobacteria > Caulobacterales > Caulobacteraceae > Caulobacter. Next base: position 1,668 of record JACMOF010000548.1, read on the forward strand.
GGTGGTCACGAAGGTCCCCCAGGCCAGATCGACAACGGTCACGAAACTGGACCAGCCCTTCAGCGTCGCCTGATTGGTCAGGTCGTAGGTGGCGTAGGCGGCAAAACCGAAGATCGCCGCGCTGGTCAGAAGTTGGCCCCAGCTTCCGCTCTTGGCGGCGGGGATGATGGCCAGCAGCAGGATCGCGGCGATGTAGATCAGATAGAAGGCCGCCGCTGGCCCCAGGGCCACCTTGTCGGCCATCAGGTGGCCGATGTGGGGCTTGTACACGCGGCCAACGCTGAAGGTCAGGAAGGCCATGTCCAGCACCAGGAAGGTGGCGGCGGCGGCCAGATAGCTCAGGGCGTAGCGGATCATGCTCTAACCTCTCGAGACGGGCCGCAAGCGATAGTGACTGACGCCCCATTCCTCGCCGCCATGATAGCCAAACAGTCCGGCGGTGGCCATGAAGAATAGCCGCCAGCGCCGCCGCCAGACCGTGGCGTCGGAACCGTAGACCTCTTCCAGCACCGGATCGATCTCGGCGCGATGGGCGTCGAAATTTTCCAGCCACTGCCTGGCGGTTCGGGCGTAGTGGGACCCGTTCCAGCGCCAGTTCATGGCCACTGTGAACAGGTCGGGGAACTGGCGGATCAGGTCGTGGCTGGGCATCACTCCGCCGGTGAAGAAATATTGCGCGATCCAGTCAGACGGGTCATCGACGTCGAACCTGTAAGGCGTGGCCTTGTGCGAAAAGACGTGCAGGAACAGCAGTCCGTCCGGCCGCAACCAGCGGTTCACCTTGGCCAGCAGGGCGCGCCAGTTGGACATGTGCTCAAACATCTCCACCGAGACCACGCGGTCGAAGCGCTGGTCGGTCTTGAAGACGTTCATGTCGGCGGTGACGATCGTCAGATTGGTCAAACCGCGACCGCGGGCCCGGGCTTCGATGAAGGCGCGTTGCGAGGCCGAGTTCGACACCGAGGTGATGCGCGAGCCCGGAAACCGCTCGGCCATCCACAGCGATAGCGAGCCCCAGCCGCAGCCCAGCTCCAGCACGTCCTGGTCATCGCGCAGGTCGGCGTGCTCCTCGGTCTCGCGCAAGGCGGCGGTTTCGCCCTCGGCCAGGGTCTTGGCGCCAGGGGGATAGAGACCGCTGGAATATTTCAGATTGGGGCCGAGTACGCACTCGAAGAATGCGGCGGGCAGCTCGTAATGCTGGGCGTTGGCCTCGTCGGTGTTCACGGCGATCGGCCAATCGCGCATCTCGCGGGCGAAGGCCTCGTCGAAGTCGGGATCTGCGCCAGTTAGCCGCCGCCGGGCGCCGCCGACCAGCATGTTGATCGCGGCGCGCGCCACGACGTCCGGGATAGGCGCGTCCTCGAAGGCGTGGATCGCCGCCTTGACCAGGCCCATGCGCACGCTTGGCCGCGCGGGGCGCGCTGCTATCGGAGCCTGTTTCGGGGCGCGATCACGGTCGCCCGCCTCCGCGGCCCGTTCCAAGGGCGACGTCGTCGTCATCACTTCTACTCCCCGTCCGACGGCCCGCACGCGCGAATCGCCTGGACGTATGCAGGTACGGGCGCGGGAGCGCGTTGGATGCGGCGACGAATTCGCGCGTCCAAACCTTCAGTGACACCGTATTTGGGAAGACAGCGCCGCCATGGCGCGTTTCCGGGAGCTGAACGTGCCGCACGCCGCCGAACGTCTGAATATCGCCGTGGTCGGCGGCGGCATCTCCGGCCTGTCGGCGGCCTGGCTGCTGGCCAAGCGTCACGACGTCACCCTTTACGAAGCCGCGCCGCGCGTCGGAGGTCATGCCAACACCGTCGAGATCGAGGGCGTGGCGGTGGATACCGGCTTCATCGTCTATAACGAACCGAACTATCCCAACCTGACGGCGCTGTTTCGCCACCTCGACGTCCCGACGGCGGCCAGCGACATGTCGTTCGGGGTGTCACTCGACAACGGCGCGCTGGAATATAGCAGCACCAACCTGCTGGCCCAGAAGCGCAACCTGTTCAACCCGCGCTTCCTGAAGATGCTGCTCGACGTCGCCCGCTTCTATCGGGCCGGGACGCGGGACGTGGCGGCGCTGGAAGCTTCGGGGCTGGAGACCGGCGGGCTGTGCGGCCTGGCCGACTATCTCAGGGCCCAGGGCTTTGGCCAAGCCTTCCAGGAAGATCACCTGCTGCCCCAGGCCGCCGCCATCTGGTCGACCACGCTGCGCGACATCCGAGAATTTCCCGCCGCCTCGCTGCTGCGGTTCTTCGACAATCACGGCCTGATGCTGCCGGTCGACAAGCGGCCGATCTGGCGGACGGTGGTCGGCGGCAGCCGGGCCTATGTGGACCGCATGCTGGCAGACTTCGACGGTGAGGTGCTGACCAGCCGGCCGGTGCGCCACATCCTGCGCGGCCCGGACGGCGTCACGATCGAGGACGTCGCCGGCCAGAGCAGACGCTTCGACCAGGTGGTGATCGCCGCCCATGCCGACCAGGCCCTGGACATGCTGGTCCAGCCGGGGGCCGAGGAACGGCGGTTGCTCGGCGCTTTCCGTTACAGCAAGAACCGCGCGGTGCTGCATCGCGACGCCAAGCTGATGCCGCGCCGCAAGCCCGCCTGGGCCAGCTGGAACCATGTCGGCCTGCGTGGCGGCGACGGCGAGGGCGGGGTCACCTACTGGATGAACCGCCTTCAGCCCCTGGCCAAGGACGGCGCCCCGGCCGCCGACCCCTTCTTCCTCTCGCTCAACCCGGCGCGGGACCCGACCCTGGCGTCCACGCTGCATGACCAGACCTACGAGCACCCGCTGTTCGACGGACCAGCGATGACCGCCCAGCGCACCCTGTGGTCGTTGCAGGGAGCCAACCGCACCTGGTTTGCCGGCGCCTATTTTGGATCGGGCTTTCACGAGGACGGCCTGCAAGCCGGCCTTGCCGTCGCCGAACAGTTGGGCGGCGTCCATCGCCCCTGGCTGACCCCCAACCCGTCGGGCCGGATTTTCGTCTCGGCGGTCGCCAGCGCGGCGCCGCCCTCGTTCAGAGTGGTAGCGTGAGATCGGCGCTTTACAGCGGCGTCGTCGCCCACGGGCGGATGAGACCCCGGCGTCATCGACTGGACTATCGCGTCTTCATGCTGGCGCTGGATCTTGATGAGCTGGACACGCTGGCGAGCCGTCTGAAACTATTCACGCACAATGGCTGGAATCTGGTGTCGCTCCACGACCGCGACTTCGCCGGCAAGGTCCGAGCGCCCTTGCGGCCCCAGATCGAGGCCAAGCTGGCGCAGGCCGGTTTCGATCTGGTTGGTGGGCGGATCACCCTGCTGTGCATGCCGCGCCTGCTGGGCAAGGGCTTCAACCCGCTCAGCGTCTATTTCTGCCATGACCGCGACGGCCGGCTGGCGGCGACGATCCACGCCGTGCGCAACACCTTTGGCGAGCGCCACGACTATGTGCTGCCGGTCGAGGCCTCGCCCGACGAGCGCGTGCGCCAGGCTTGCGGCAAGGGCTTCCATGTGTCGCCGTTCATGCCGATGGACCTGGACTACCAGTTTGACCTGTTGCCGCCGGGGAACCGGGTGGGCGTGGGGGTCACGGTGCATGACGAGGCGGGCCTGCTGCTGGCCGCCAGCTTCGCCGGCGAGCGGCGCGAACTGACCGACCGAGCGCTGTTGCGGGCGGTGGCTACCCACCCCTGGCAGGTGGCCGGCGTTCTGGCCGCGATCCACTGGGAAGCGGTGAAGATGGTGCTCAAGGGTTTTCGGTTGTTGCCTGGGCCAAAGAAGGTTGCGGCAAAGACTGGGGACACACACTCATCCCACGGCCTGGGCCACGCTGGCTGAAATCGTGGGATGAGTGTGTGTCCCCGTTCCTAGCGAAGCCTAGCCGGCGATCCACCCCTCCAGATCCGCAAGCGCCCGCAGGCTCATCAGCCGCTTCTTCGCCCGGCCACGTTCCTTCAGCGGGATCTTGACGCCGTCGTCGCCGATCTTGGGGGTCTCCATCGGCGGCAGCAGGCCGTAATTGATGTTCATCGGTTGGAAGCTGGTCTTGCCCAGCGCCTCGCCCTCGATGTGACCGCCGGTCACGTGGTCGACCAAGGCGCCCAGCGCGGTGGTGGGGGG
>JACMOF010000549.1 GCA_014378155.1 Caulobacter sp.
CATAGGTCATCGAGGGGTCCCACTTGCTCGTATCCGTAGCTAGAGCATTTCCCGACCTGACTGCGTCAGGCCGTGAGCTCTAATCTTTTGTTTTGAGGCATTTTTCTTCACGCGAACCGGAACCACTTCGCTCGAAAAATGGTCTAGCAGCGGGCGGGCGGGGCGTCAGCCGACTTCGAAGCCAACGGCCGGAAGACCCTGCTGATGGCGAGCGTGCGCCGTCTCGAACGCCGTCTCGAGATCACGAGCGAAACAGGCGGGGTTAAACACGGCGGAGCCTTCGACGGCGCGCACCAGCCGCGCCCTGATATCCGCGAGGGAGGCGGGGTCGCTAGCCAGCCCCACCGCTGTCGCGACATATGGTGCTCGTCAGTTAGCCTTGGCGATGATCAGTGTGCCGTTGGTGCCGCCAAAGCCGAAGCTGTTGGACATCACGGTGGTCAGCGGCCTGTCCGACCGTTCGAGCAGGATCGGCAGGTCGGCGAACTCGGGATCGAGGTTTTCAATATTGGCGCTCTGGGCGGCGAAGTCGTTGTCGAGCATCAGGATCGAATAGATCGCCTCCTGCGCCCCGGCCGCGCCCAGGCTGTGGCCGGTCAGCGACTTGGTCGAGGAGATCAGCGGGGCCTTGTCGCCAAACACCGTGCGGACCGCGCCCATCTCCTTGCTGTCGCCCACGGGGGTCGAGGTACCGTGCGGGTTGAGGTAGTCGATGGTCCGGCCGCCGGCTTCCGCCATGGCGATCTTCATGCAGCGCGCCGCGCCCTCGCCCGACGGCGCGACCATGTCGAAGCCGTCGGAATTGGCGGCGTAGCCGACGACTTCGCCATAGATCTTCGCGCCGCGGGCCTTGGCGTGCTCATATTCCTCAAGCACCACGATTCCGGCCCCGCCGGCGATCACGAAGCCGTCGCGGTCCCTGTCATAGGCGCGGCTGGCCACGGCGGGGCGGTCGTTAAAGTTGCTGCTCATCGCGCCCATGGCGTCGAACAGGTTGGACAGGGTCCAGTCCAGCTCCTCGCAGCCGCCGGCGAAGACGATGTCCTGCTTGCCCATCTGGATCTGCTCGGCGCCCGCGCCGATGCAGTGAGCGCTGGTCGCGCAGGCTGAGCTGATCGAATAGTTGATCCCGCGGATCTTGAACCAGGTGGACAACACCGCCGAGGGGCCCGAGCTCATCGCCTTGGGCACCGCGAACGGGCCGATGCGCTTTGGACCCTTCTCCCGGGTGGTGGCGGCCGCCTCGACGATCACCCGCGTGGACGGGCCGCCCGAACCGACGATCAGGCCGGTGCGCTCGTTGGAGATCTCGGACTGCTCAAGACCGGCGTCGGCGATCGCCTGTTCCATGGCGATGTGGGCATAGGCCGTGCCGGGCGCCAGGAAGCGCGCGGCGCGACGATCGACCAGGGCTTCCCACGAGTCGAGCTTGACCGTGGCGTGCACCTGGCAGCGGAAACCCAGTTCCGCATAGTCCGGCGCGGCGACCACGCCCGACTTGGCTTCACGCAGTGAGGCGAGCACCTCATTGGCGTTGTTGCCGATGGACGAGACGATCCCCAGTCCGGTGACGACGACGCGACGCATGAACAATCCTCTTTCTTCCCCACGATCCAAAAGGGACGGCTCTAGGCGGCCACCCTACAGGTGGATCACGACGCCATTTGTTCCGCGGTGAACAGCCCGACCTTCAGGTCCTTGGCTTCATAGATGGCCACACCGTCGGCTTCCAGCACGCCGTCGGCGATGCCCATGACCAATTTGCGGATGATCACCCGCTTCAAGTCGATCTTGTAGGTCACCTTCTTGACGCCCGTCGTCACCTGCCCGGTGAACTTGACCTCGCCCACGCCCAGGGCCCGGCCGCGGCCGGGCGCGTCCGACCAGCCCAGGAAGAAGCCGACCAGCTGCCACATGGCGTCCAAGCCCAGGCAGCCCGGCATGACCGGGTCGCCGATGAAGTGGCAGGCGAAGAACCAGAGGTCGGGATTGATGTCGAACTCGGCCTCGACATAGCCCTTGCCGTACTTGCCGCCGTCCTTTTCGATCCGCACGATGCGATCGAACATCAGCATCGGCGGCACGGGCAGTTGGGCGTTGCCGGGGCCAAACAGCTCGCCCCGGCCACAGGCCAGAAGCTCGTCGAA
>JACMOF010000550.1 GCA_014378155.1 Caulobacter sp.
CCTTGCGACGGGCCACGATGTCGACCCACTCACGCAGGTCGTTGGTCCGCTGCAGCAGGGCCAGGTCGGCGCGCACCGAGCCGCCGAACGCAAAGGCGACCACCACGCCCAGCATGACCAGCATCGCGAAGTAGCAAGCCGCCCAGGCCAGGACCACGAGCGGCTTGCGGCGCGTCATGCGGGCCCCTTCGAGCGCGGCTTCGACGGGCGAGAAGGTGGTCATGGCGCGAGAGTTCCAAGGGTCGTGGCGGGGGCTGCCTGGTGTCGATAGACATCGACCAGCGCAACCGTCCAGACCGGGATGACATAGAAAAACAGCACGAGCAGTTCGATCAGGTCGGGGATGGGTCCGGCGGGTAAAACGCGAGTGAGCGGGATCACCAGGATCGCCGCCGGCGCCATCAGCGCCAGGCCTGCCGCCGCCAGGCGCGGAACCGCGCCGCGCGTGCGGCCAAAGGCGCTGAGCACCTGCACCGCCCCCGCCTCGATCGTCGCGGCGGGGGCAAGAGACAGACGCAGAAACAGCCAGGCCAGCAGGATCGCCGACAGCAGAGGCGGCAGGCTGGCGGGGATCGCCCCTGGACCCGACAAGGCCGCGCGCCAGGCGTCTAGCGACCCGTTGTCAAAGCCTGGGGCGTTGCTGCGCGCCACCCCCACGGCCACCGCGCCGATGATCACCAGCAGGACGGCCCCGACCACCGCGAGGATCACCAGAGACAGCAGGAAGACCGCTGAGAGCCGCCATTCCTCGCGCCCCCAGCGCAGGCCATGCCAGCCGCCGGGCCCGGCGAGCAGCACGCGATAGACCGCGCCGCTGCCCAGCACGATCGCGGCGAAGATGATCATGGGCGTCAGCGCGGACAGACTAGGCGGCAGGAAGCGCGACGCCAGCGCCAACCCCGCGCCTGCAACCAGCGCCGCCCAGCAAGACCGCAAGGCCGGGGCCCATCCGGCCAGCCCGGCCCGAACAGTCCGTTCGATCCCCGCGCTCGCCTCGCTCATAAAGCCCCTCTCTTGTTCGCGACCCGCGCGAACCCGTCAACGCGCAGACCCTAAGCCGTTCGCCCCCGGCTTGGCGACGAGTCGCGCCAGGTGTCACGCTGAATTTCCGGGGACGTGGCCCCGGCGCCTCGCCCGTCCAATGCCACACGCCGGTTTCGCCGGGCGACAGGCGGGGGTAAGAGGGCGCCCATGAGCACGCCCCCTCCTTCCCTCTCCCCCATCCACGTCATCGGCGGGGGCCTGGCCGGGTCCGAGGCCGCCTGGCAGATCGCCCAGGCCGGCGTCCCGGTGATCCTGCACGAGATGCGGCGCGACCTGCCCTCAAGCAGCGAAGCGGTAGGGCCAACAAAAGTGCGTACCGACGCCCATCACACCGATGGCCTGGCCGAGATGGTCTGTTCCAACTCGTTCCGCTCGGACGACTGGCAGTTCAACGCCGTGGGACTGCTGCACGCCGAGATGCGCCGGCTGGACTCGCTGATCCTGTCGGCCGCCGACCAGCACCAGGTGCCGGCCGGCGGCGCCTTGGCCGTTGACCGCGACGGCTTCTCGGCCGAGGTCACCCGCCGCATCGAAGCCCACCCCCTGATCACTATCGTCCGCGAGGAGGTCGCCGGCCTGCCGCCGCAGGACTGGGACAGCGTGGTCGTCGCGACCGGCCCCCTCACCTCGCCCGCCCTGGCCGACGCCATCCTGGAGCTCAGCGGCGAAGGCCAGCTGAGCTTCTTCGACGCCATCGCACCGATCATCCACGTCGAGTCGATCGACATGGACATCGCCTGGCGCCAGTCGCGCTACGACAAGGAAGGCCCCGGCGGCGACGCGGCCGCCTATATCAACTGCCCGATGGACAAGGCCCAGTACGAGGCCTTCATCGACGCCCTGATCGAGGGGCCCAAGGCCGAGTTCAAGGACTGGGAGCATGTGCCCTATTTCGACGGCTGCCTGCCGATCGAGGTGATGGCCGAGCGCGGCCGCGAGACCCTGCGCCACGGCCCGATGAAGCCAGTGGGCCTGACCAATCCGCGCGATCCGTTGGTCAAGTCCTATGCCATCGTTCAACTGCGCCAGGACAATGCGCTGGCCACTCTGTGGAACATGGTAGGCTTCCAGACCAAGCTGAAGCACGGCGCCCAGGCCGAGGTGTTCCGGATGATCCCGGCCCTGGCCAACGCCCAGTTCGCCCGGCTGGGCGGCCTGCACCGCAACACCTTCATCAACAGCCCGCGCCTGCTGGACCGCTCCCTGCGGATGAAGGTCGCCCCGCGCCTGCGCTTCGCCGGACAGATGACCGGCGTCGAGGGCTATGTCGAAAGCGCCGCCACGGGTCTGCTGGCTGGCCGCTTCGCCGCCGCCGAGCGGCTGGGCCAGACACTGGAAGCCCCTCCCCCCACCACCGCGCTGGGCGCCTTGGTCGACCACGTGACCGGCGGTCACATCGAGGGCGAGGCGCTGGGCAAGACCAGCTTCCAACCGATGAACATCAATTACGGCCTGCTGCCGCCAATGGAGACCCCCAAGATCGGCGACGACGGCGTCAAGATCCCGCTGAAGGAACGTGGCCGGGCGAAGAAGCGGCTGATGAGCCTACGGGCGCTTGCGGATCTGGAGGGGTGGATCGCTGGCTAGGCTTCGCTAGGAACGGGGACACACACTCATCCCACGACTTCAGCCAGCGTGGCCCAGGCCGTGGGATGAGCGTGTGTCCCCAGTCTTTGCCGCAACCTTCTTTGGCCCAGGCAACAACCGAAAACCCTTGAGCACCATCTTCACCGCTTCCCAGTGGATCGCGGCCAGAACGCCGGC
>JACMOF010000551.1 GCA_014378155.1 Caulobacter sp.
CATCGGTGCATGTATAGGGCCACAGGCGAGTCGGCGCATCCCTCGATAACGGCTCAGCTTTCCGCGCCGACAGGGACTGGCGCGACCGCGTCCGGCGGCCCACATGTGCGCCATGAGCCAGACCGTCATCGCCCCCCTCCTCAGCCGCGCCGTGATCGCCGTTTCGGGCATCGACGCCAAAAGCTTCCTGAACGGCCTGCTGAGCCAAGAGATCGAGACCCTGGGCGTGGGCGAACTGCGCTTCACCGGCCTGCTGACGCCGCAGGGCCGGCTGCTGTACGACCTGTTCGTGGCCGGGACGGCGGACGGGGTGCTGCTGGACGTCGCCGCCGAGCATCGCGACGCCATCTTGACGCGGCTGACGATGTACAGGCTGCGGGCCAAGGTGGATCTGGCGGCGAGCGAGCTTTCGGTCTTTGCACAGTTCTCCGCTCAGCCCGGTGAACGCCGGGGTCCAGATCACGAGGTGCAAGAGACCCAGGATGAATCTGGGTCCCGGCATTCGCCGGGAGGAGCGGCAGGGGGCTGGTTCCAGGACCCGCGCCTGCCGTCGCTTGGCGCCAGGTCTTATGCGAACAACCTTCCACACACCGCCGCCGAGGACGATTACGACGCCCACCGCCTGGCCCTCGGCGTCCCTGGCCCGGCCGACTGGGCGACCGACAAGACCTATCCGATCGAGGCCGATTTCGACCTGCTGAACGGCATCGACTTCAAGAAGGGCTGTTTCGTCGGCCAGGAGACGACCAGCCGCATGAAGCGGCGGGGGGTGATCAAGACCCGGATGCTGCCGATAACCTTCGACGGCCCGCCGCCCGCCTTCGGGACTGAGGTTCTGTCCGGGACCCTGCGGGCCGGCGAGGTGCTGTCGGGCCGCGACGGCCGCGCCATGGCCCTGCTGCGCCTGGACCGCATCGAGGGCGCCGCGCTGACGGTTGAGGGACGAGCGGTGGCGGTGGATCGGCCAGATTGGGTTCCGGGATCGACGCCGGCCCTCTAAAAGACTTCAGCACGGAACGCGAAGCCCCGTTCTTCGACAGGTTCAGGATGAGGTCCAGTTTGGATCGCGCGGCTCGCGGGGCTGTTCCTGAAAAGTTCTGGAAATCGCCATCGAGTTCGGCCAAGCTCGCGCCCATGACCGAGATCCAACGCTGCACTTGGCGCGGCATGAACGGCGACCCGTTCTACGAGGCCTATCACGACGAGGAATGGGGCGTGCCGGAGTACGATTCCCGCGCCCTGTGGGAGAAGCTGGTGCTGGACGGCTTTCAGGCCGGGCTGTCGTGGATCACCATCCTGCGCAAGCGCGAGGCCTTCCGCGCCGCCTTCGCCAACTTCGACCCCGATACGGTGGCGCGGTTCGGCGACGCCGACCGCGCTCGGCTGATGAGCGACGCCGGCATCATCCGCTCGAACGGCAAGATCGACGCGGCGATCTCCGGCGCCAAGATCTATTGCGACATGCGCGATCGCGGCGAGGACCTGGGGACCCTGCTCTGGGACATGGTCGGCGGCGCCCCGATCCAAGGCCAGTGGACCGCCGCCACCGGCGTTCCCACACAGACGCCCCTGGCCGTCGACATGGCCAAGATGCTCAAAGCCAAGGGCTACAAATATTGCGGCCCGGTGATCGTCTACGCCTTCCTGCAGGCCACGGGGCTGGTCAACGACCACTTCACGACCTGCTTTCGGCATGAGGCATGTCGCAAGCTGGCGCGTTAGCCATGGCGCGACCTTTCATGCGGTGGAGACTCCCTTGAGCGACTCAAAGACCCCAGCGGACCGCGCGACCGCGCGCCCTTGGCCCACGCCCCGGACCCTGCGCGACCTGCACCTCTATCTGGCGGTGTTCTTCGCGCCGTCGATCCTGTTCTTCGCCCTGACCGGCGCGCTGCAGCTGTTTGGCCTGCACGAGGCGCACGGCGCCGACTACCGGCCGCCGTCGGTGATCGCGAAACTCTCCGAGGTCCACATCCATCAGCACTACGCGCTCAAGCCGGGCCGTCCCAACGCGGAGCCGGCGGCCAAGCCGCCCGAGGGGGCGGGCCCGGCGGCGGCGGCCAGCAGCGCCGCCCCGAAGGCGGAGGCGAAGGAGCCCTCGACCCTGGCCGTCCAGATCTTCTTCCTGGGCACGGCGCTGGGGCTGACGCTCGCGGCGCTGCTGGGACTGTGGATCGGCCTGACCCAGGGCCGACTGCGCAAGGTTTCTGCGGTGCTCGCGGTGCTGGGCACGGTCTTGCCAATCTTGCTGCTGGCCGTTCAATAGGGCTCAGACTCGTCGCTCCGGGATTCCCTCGCGCGGCGAAACCCCCTAAGACCGCCGTCGTGATCAAGCCGCCCAAGTCCGCCGCCAAGGCCCTGACAGGCCCCGACATGATGCTGGAGGCCGCCTGCGGCCCCGGCCTGGTGTGCGGTGTGGACGAGGCCGGGCGTGGTCCGTGGGCCGGTCCGGTCAGCGCGGCGGCGGTGATCCTCGATCCCAAGCGGGTGCCCAAGGGCCTCAACGACTCCAAGAAGCTGAGCGCCAAGCAGCGCGCCGCCCTGGAGATCGAGATCAAGCAGGTCGCCATCGCCTGGTGCGTGGGCCTGGCCAGCATCGAGGAGATCGCCGAGCTCAACATCCTGCACGCCGCCGGCCTGGCCATGTGCCGGGCCATCGAGGGGTTGGCGGTCAAGCCCGACATCGCCCTGGTCGACGGCAATTACCGTTTCAAGCTGCCCTGCCCTATCAAGACCGTGGTCAAGGGCGACAGCCTGTCCTGCTCGATCGCCGCCGCCTCGATCCTGGCCAAACAAGCTCGAGACAAGATCATGATCGAGATGGACGCCTTGCACCCCGGCTACGGCTTCGCCGGCCACAAGGGCTATCACGCCGCCTGCCATGTCGAGGGCCTGCGCAGGCTGGGCCCCTCGCCGATCCACCGCATGGCCTGGGCGCCGGTCAAGCTGGCCCTGGCGCGAGAACTGGATTTCGGCGATGTCGCGTTCAACGAGGCTTTCGACGACGGGCTGGAAACTTAGCCCAGAACTCCGCTGCTCTCCGCGAAAGCCGGGATGGGCGGACGTTGGGGTCGAGCGAAGGGCTTCCGGACCGGCTTGTAGTTCAACCCATAGTCCAGTCGCACCATGCCGCGGCCCAAGGCCTCGACGCGGTTCAGTGTCATGTTCTTCAGCCCAGGCGCCTTCGCCGGGAACAGCCGCAGACCCTCACCCAGCAACAGCGGCGCGACCAGCAGTTCCAACCGGTCCAAAGCCCGCGCCTCGATCATCGCCGCCAACAGCGTGGCGCCGCCCACCACCCAGGCGTCGCCGTCGTCGAGGGCCCGTAGATAGGCGATCAAGGCTGGCAGCCCTGCGGTCCAGAACCGCACGCCATGATGGACGCTGGCCCCGCGCCCGGACGTCACCACAAGACCGCGCTTGTCGGGATAGGGCCAGCCGACGCCGAGGCTCGAAAGCTGGTCATGGGTGCGCCGACCCATCACCACCGTGCCGACCTGTCCCAGGAAATCACGATGACCGCCGTCCGCCGCCGCGTAGGGCGCCAGCCAGTCGACATCGCCCGCCGCGTCCGCCACGAAGCCGTCCAGGCTGGCGGCGACATATCCTCGAATGAGCGCCATCGCATCCTCGCTGTGCCCCGAAATCATTTCAGAACAATACAAGAACATCAAGCGCTCGCCCGTCGAACCGATGGATTTTGAGTCTAATTGGACTCGTTCACAGGTTTCGGTCGGGGTTAACAGGCGGGTAACCATGCCCGTTTACCGACGCGTAACCATCAAGACTCATGATTCCGCTCAGTGTTTTTGACGGAAAGCGGCCATGTCCTTCGGACCCGAAACCATCATCCAGGGCGACTGCATCGAGGCGATGAACGCCCTGCCCGAGAAGTCCGTGGACCTGATCTTCGCCGATCCACCCTATAATCTGCAGCTGGGAGGCGACCTGCTGCGGCCCGACAATCCCAAGGTCGACGCGGTCGACGACCACTGGGACCAGTTCGAAAGCTCCGCCGCCTATGACAAGTTCACCCGCGACTGGCTGACGGCTGCCCGCCGGGTGCTGAAGGACGACGGCGCGATCTGGGTGATCGGCAGTTATCACAACATCTTCCGGGTCGGCGTGGCCGTGCAGGACCTGGGCTTCTGGATCCTCAACGACGTGATCTGGCGCAAGTCCAACCCGATGCCCAACTTCAAGGGCACCCGCTTCGCCAACGCCCACGAGACCCTGATCTGGGCCTCCAAGAGCCAGGGCGCCAAGCGCTACACCTTCAATTACGACGCCCTGAAGATGGCCAATGACGAGGTGCAGATGCGCTCGGACTGGACCCTTCCGCTGTGCACTGGCGAGGAGCGGATCAAGGGGGCTGATGGTCATAAAGCGCATCCGACCCAGAAGCCCGAGGCCCTGCTCTACCGGGTGATCCTGTCGACCACCAAGCCGGGCGACGTGATCCTGGATCCGTTCTTCGGCATGGGCACCACCGGCGCGGCCGCCAAGCGCCTGGGTCGTCGCTTCATCGGCATCGAGCGCGAGACCGACTATATCGAACACGCCAGGACCCGCATCGCCAAGGTCGTGCCGATCGCCCCCGGCGACCTGGACGTCATGGGCAGCAAGCGCTCCGAGCCCCGCGTGCCGTTCGGCAATATCGTCGAGGCTGGCCTGCTCAATCCGGGCGACACCCTCTACTGCGCCAAGGGCTCGCACGCCGCCAAGGTCCGCGCCGACGGCTCGATCACCGTGGGCGACCTGTCGGGCTCGATCCACAAGGTCGGCGCGCTGGTGCAATCGGCCCCGGCCTGCAACGGCTGGACCTATTGGCACTTCAAGACCGACGCTGGCCTGGCGCCGATCGACGTGCTGCGTTCGCAGGTCCGGGCGGGGATGAACTGAGTTTTTCCTTCTCCCCCTGCGGGAGAAGGAAATCAGACCAGCCGCTCGCGCCCCGCTTTCACCGCTTTGAGGAACACGCTCGGCAAGCCGCTCAGCCCCGCCGGCTCGGTCCAGACGAAATCACCGTCGGCGTTGGTCTCGGCGCGCAGCACCCGCAGGGTCAGGGAGAAGTGGGTGAAGACGTGTTCCACCGTGCCGAACTCGCGCCAGGCGCCGGCGGCCGGTGCGGCGGCGGCGGCTTCTTCGTCCCGCCAGGGCTCCGAGCGCCAGTCGCTGGTCGGCAGGCCGAGCATACCGCCGAGCAGGCCCTTGGGCGGCCGGCGGACCAAGGCCGTCTGGTCGCCGCGCGTCAGCACATAGGCCACGCCGTGCCGATGCGGCCGCGCGGGCTTTTTCAGCTTGCGGGGGAAGGTTTCCGGCAAGCCGGTCTTCAAGCCCTTGCACCAAGCCGATACCGGGCAAAGCGCGCAGAGCGGGCTCTTGGGCCGGCAGACCGTCGCGCCCAGGTCCATCAGGGCCTGGGCCCAGTCGCCGGGGCGCTCGCCCGTGACCAGGTCGCCGGCCAGGCGCTTGAGTTCGGGCTTGGCGTCGGGCACGGGCGTCTCGACCGCCAACAGCCTCGCAATCACCCGCTCGACATTGCCGTCGACCACATTGGCCTCGCGGTCGAAGGCGATCGCCGCCACCGCTGCGGCGGTATAGGCGCCGACGCCAGGCAGGGCCCGCAGGGCCTCCTCGGTATCAGGAAACACCCCGCCGTGGTCGTTGGCGACCGCGCGGGCGCAAGCCAGCAGGTTGCGGGCTCGGGCGTAGTAACCCAGCCCGGCCCAGGCGGCCATCAGGTCGCCGTCATCCACCGCCGCCAAGTCCGACACGGTGGGCCAACGCTGGACGAAGCCGAGGAAATAGGGCGTGGCGTGCGGCACGGTGGTCTGCTGCAGCATCACCTCCGACAGCCAGACGCGATAGGGGTCGGACCGCTGTCCAGCCTTGCCGGCGGCCGGCCCGGTGCGCCAAGGCAGGTCCCGCGCCTGGGCGTCGTACCAGGCCAGCAGGGCGGCGCGGAGGGCGGGGATGTCGAGCATGGTTTCCTATGGCAAATCCTTGGGTGGAATGGGAGGGCCTGCTATCCTCCCCCATGCGCCGTCCCCTGCCCACTGCGGAAGAAGCCCTGGCGATCCTCAAGCGCCGCCGCACGCGGCCGCAGTTTCGCAGCCCCCCGCCGGCCGGCAAGTCGCTGGCCCCACTGATCAAGGAACTCGACGCCAAGTTCGGCCAGGGGCCGGCCCTGCTGCAAACCCGCTGGCGCGAGATCGTCGGCGAGACCCTGGCCCGGCGCACCGAGCCCGTGCGGGTGATCAAGAGCCGCACGCCGGGAGAAGGCGGCACGCTGGAGTTGCGGGTCGACGGCCCCGTGGCCTCGTTGATCCAGCACCAGGCCCCGCAGATCACCCAGAGGCTGGACCTGCTGCTGGGCAAGGGCGCGGTGACCAGGCTGCGCATCGTCCAGGGGCCGGTGAAGGTCCAGGCCAGCGCCGCCCCGCAGCGTCCGCGCCGCAAGCCGCCGCTCGACGCCGCCCAGGAGCGCGACCTGGCCGACAGCCTGGCCGGCCAGCCCGAAGGCGGGCTGAAGGACGCCCTGCTGAAGCTGGGGCGTGGCGTGCTGCGCGATCCGCGCTAAAGCCTCGCGCTGGATTGACAACGGGGCGTCCGATAGGCTCATCCCAACGCCTTATCCGCGCCCTTTTCACGCGCCTAAAGAATCGCGCTTAACTCTGCTGTTGCAGCCTGTTCAAGGAAGATCGACCATGCGTCCGCTGACCCGCCGGCTCCTGACCGTCGTCGCCCTCTCCGCCTCCGTGGCCGTCGCGCTTTCGGGCTGTGGCAACAAGGCCGAGACGAGCAACGCCGACGACATGACCCTGGGCAATCCGAAGGCCAAGGTGACGGTCGTGGAATATGCCTCGGCCTCGTGCATCCACTGCGGTCGCTGGAACAACGAGGTGTTCCCGGCCTTCAAGTCGAAATATATCGACACCGGCAAGATCAACTATGTCTATCGCGAGTTCCTGACCAACCCGCCGCAACTGGCCGCCGCCGGCTTCCTGCTGGCCCGCTGCGCCGGCAAGGACAAGTATTTCCAGGTGCTGGACTCGATCTACCGCTCGCAGGAAGAGATGTTCACCACGGGCGACTATCGCGGCAGCCTGCTGCGCATCGCCCAGTCGTCGGGCATGAACGAGGCGCAGTTCAACGCCTGCGTCAACGACGAGAAGGCGCTGAAGGCCCTGAACGCCCGCGTCGAGAAATACGGCAAGGACGCCAACATCACCGGCACCCCGACCTTCGTGGTCAATGGCAAGAAGATCCATGGCGACGACGGCGGCGAGGCTTCGCTGGTCGAACTGGACGCGGCCATCGCCGAGGCCGCCGCGAAATGATCCTCGACCGGCGCGCGCTGATCGGTACGGGCCTGCCTGCCTTGGGCTGGTCGGCCTCGGGCGTGGCGGTGATCGCCATTCCGACGATCGCGCGCGCCGCGCCCTTGCCGCCGGCCGACGGCGACATGGCCCTCGGGGACGCCAAGGCCAAGGTGCAGGTGGTGGAATATGCCTCGCTGTCCTGCACCCACTGCGCCCATTGGAACAACGAAGTGTTCCCGGTCCTCAAGGCGCGGTTCATCGACACAGGCAAGGTGCGCTATGTGTTCCGCGAGTTCCTGACCGAGCCCTTCCAGTTCGCCGCCGCCGGCTATCTGCTGGCCCGGCGCGTGGGTCCGGCCCGGTATTTCCAGGTTCTCGACGCGGTGTTCCACCAGCAGGACGCGATCTACAAGAGCGAAGACCTGTGGGGCGGACTGCTGAAGATCGGCAAGAGCTTTGGCCTCACCGAGGCCCAGTTCACCGCCGCGTTGCAGGACAAGGCCGCGCTGGCCGCCATCAATGGTCGGGTCGAGAAAGCCGCCGAGCGCGACCAGGTGCAGGTAACCCCGACCTTCTTCGTCAATGGCCAGCGCTTCGAAGGCGGCCAATCGATCGAGGACCTGGCGACCGCCATCGACAAGGCGGCCGGCAAGACAGCCAAGGCCTGAGGGGAGGGCGCGGGCCGTGCAGTTCCAGCGCCTGCGCCTTTCGGGATTCAAGTCCTTCGTCGAACCGACCGAATTCCGGATCGAACCGGGTCTGACGGGCGTTGTCGGACCCAATGGCTGCGGCAAGTCCAACCTGTTGGAAGCCCTGCGCTGGGTGATGGGGGCCAATTCGGCCAAGGCCATGCGCGCGGGCGGCATGGACGACGTGATTTTCGCCGGAAGCGGCGGTCGCCCGGCCCGTAACCACGCCGACGTCACCCTGACCATCGACAACAGCGACCGCACCGCGCCGGCCCAGTTCAATGATGATCCGACCCTGGAAGTGGTGCGCCGCATCGACCGCGGTGAGGGCTCGACCTACCGCATCAATGGCCGCGAGGTGCGGGCGCGGGACGTCCAGCTGCTGTTCGCCGACGCCTCGACCGGGGCCAATTCGCCGGCCTTGGTCCGCCAGGGCCAGATCAG
>JACMOF010000552.1 GCA_014378155.1 Caulobacter sp.
ACTCGGCTTCGGTCGGCAGGCGGCGTCCCGTCCAGAGGGCAAAGGCGGCGGCTTCGTAGTAGCTGACATGGCCGACCGGCGCCTCCAGGTCGACGGGCTGGCGACCGGCCAGGGTCATGACCGACCAGGCCGCGCCCTCCTCCCGTCGCCAATAGAGCGGCGCGTCCCAGCCCTCGTCGGCCACCGCCGCCCAGCCGTCCGAGAGCCACAGCTCGGCCCGGCGATAGCCGCCATCGGCCATGAAGGCCAGCCATTCGCCATTGGTCACCAGGCGGTCGGCCAGGCAGTAGGGTTCAAGAAAGACCCGGTGGCGGGGCCGTTCGTTGTCGAAGGCAAAACCCGGGCCGGCGTCGCCGACCTCGACCAATCCTCCGTCGAAGGCGACGTAGCGCGCCTCGCCGGCGGCTGGGCGTTGCGGAAGGGGATGAGGGCGATAGGCAGGCTGCAGCGGCGACTGAGCGAAAAGATGCAGCAGGTCCATCAGGATCAGCTCCTGATGCTGCTCCTCGTGGGCCAGGCCCAGATCCAGTCGGCTCATCACCTCCGCCGTGGGTGAAGTGGCCAGCAGGCGGACCATGGCCGCGTCGACATGGGCTCGATAGGCGCCAACCTCGCCCGCCGATGGCCGGGTGATCAGGCCGCGGAGAGGGCGCGGCTGGCGAGGCCCTACGGCCTCGTAGTAGGAATTGAACAGGTAGCCGAAGGCCGGATCGAAGACCTGATAGCCAGGCAGAAACGGCGTCAGCAGGAAGGTCTCGAAGAACCAGCCTGTGTGGGCGCGGTGCCATTTGACCGGGCTGGCGTCCGGCATCGACTGAGCGCCCTGGTCCTCGGGCGACAAGGGCTGAGCCAGGGCCTCGGTGCGTCGTCGCACGGCCAGGTAGCGATCGACCAGGGCGATGGCGGGGGCCTGGGAGGCCTCCCTGCCAGATGTGTCGTCGGGACTCATGCGCTCTCCTGGCGGCCCTTGGTCAGGGGCCGCGACCACCCGATGAGCTCAACGAATAAGCAACTTGAGTGTTCCCCCACTCTGGTTCAAGGCGGAGCAGAATAAAAAGTGAACGGGGGTTGCCGAATAGTCCTCCCCCCTTTGGGGGAGGACTTCACCCGGGCTGCCGCTGAAGAGATGGAAAGGGTCGCGGAGCGCCGGACATCGTCCGGAGTTTGTGAGTTTAGTACCGTTTCGACGAAGCCGATCGCTCCGCGCCATCGCTATCCGTCCGCGTCCGGTGGGCAGCCCTGTTGAGGCTTTAGCCGGATCCGAATCCCGTCGTTTCCCACCCGTCCCTGACGACGGGGGCGCGGGCCTAGAGCATTTCCCGACCTGACTGCGTCAAGCCGTGAGCTCTAATCTTCTGTTTTGTCGCATTTTTCTTCACGCGAACCGGAACCACTTCGCTCGAAAAATGCTCTAGCTGGAAATGGCGTGGGACGCTGTGCGACCCGAACCGATCGACAGCGCTACAGCAGGATCGTGTCGGGATCGTCCTCGAGCGCCGGTTCCGGTGTCTTGGGTGGTCGGGTCGGCGCCCTGCGCAGCAGGCGACCGATCCGGGAGAGCAATTGATCGTCGCGAAACGGCTTGGCCAAGAAGTCCCGCGCGCCCAGGGCGATCGCCTGCTTGACGTCGTCGGGTTGGTTGCGGGCGGTCAACACCATGGTCGGGGTGTGATCGAGCATCTCTTCTTGGCGCATCTTCTTCAAGAGGCCGAACCCGTCCAGCCTGGGCATGTTGATGTCCAGCACCATGGCCGCCGGGCGTAGTTCCCGCAGCCGACTGAAACCTTCCATGCCGTCGCGGGCAAAATAGGTGTCATAGCCAGCCAGGTCGAGCCGGGTGGTGATCAGGTCAAGGATGATCGGATCGTCCTCGACCACCAGAATCCGTGTGCGGCGCAAGATCAGACGCCCGCCTTGCCGTGGGTCCCGTCCGCACCGTGGTCGCCGGCTTCAAAAGGTGTGTCGTTCCAGTCCGTGCAGGCGCTCACCGCGCGGATGAGTTCCAGCGCCAGGATGGGCTTGGAAACCAATCCGTCGAAATCGGGGTAGTCCTGGCCTTGTCGATCAGCGTCGGCCGTAAAGGCCAGGATGGGCACGTTCTGGTTCGGTCCGAGCCCCGCGCGAATTTTCCGCAGGGCGTCGGGGCCCGACAGACCCGGCATGCGCAGATCCATCAGGATGCAATCGAACGGCTGCAACTCCGCAGCCTCGACCGCCGCCTGGCCGCTTGCCGCTTCACCAACCTCGGCGCCCACGCTCTCCAGCACGGTGCGGGCCAGCTCTCGGTTGACCAGATTGTCATCGACCACCAGCACCCGGACCCCGTCCAGGCTTCTGAACTGGACGTCGTCCTGCGTCGCCTCGGCCTGGGTCGCACCGATCGGCGCGGCGACGTGGAACGAGAACACCGAGCCCTCGCCCGGGACGCTGATGGCGGCGATACCGCCGCCCATGGCCTCGGTCAGGCCCTTGGAGATCGCCAGGCCAAGACCCGTTCCGCCGTGTTTGCGAGTCGATGAGGCGTCCACCTGCGAGAAGCGCTGAAAGAGCTTCTCCAATTGGTCGATGCTCATCCCCGCTCCGGTATCCTCGACCCGCACGCACAAGCGCTCGGCTGCCGCCTCGTAGGCGACGACCAGGCGAACCGAGCCGCGCTCGGTGAACTTCACCGCATTGCCGATCAGGTTCAGCAGCACCTGCCGCACGCGATCGGGGTCGATCATCACAAGGTCAGGCAACTCGCCCTCGGCCTCGCACTCCAACCACAACCCCTTCTCGTCGGCTTGGGGCGTGAACAGGGCCAGGGCGTCACAGGCCACCGACAGAGGCGAGACCGGCTGCGGTGATATATCGACCTGGCCCGCCTCCAGCTTGGAAAAATCGAGGATGTCATTGACGATCGCCAGCAGGGCCTGGCCGGCGCTTGAGACCCGCTGGACGAAACGGCGAGACAGCGCGTCCAGTTCGGGGCGCTGGGTCAGCAGGCCCGAGAAGCCGATCACCGCGGTGAGCGGCGTACGGATCTCGTGGCTCATATTGGCCAGGAACTCGCCCTTCACTGCGGCGGCGACCTCGGCCTCGGCGCGCGCGGCGGCCAGGGCCTCCTCTTGCACCACCTGCTGTGTCACGTCGCGGATCACGTCGAGGAAGCCGGTCGGCGCCTCGGTGACCGGGTGTCGCAGAACGGACGGATTGGACTCCAGCCACACGAATTGGCCAGTAGCCTTGTGCAGCACGCGCCAGCGCACCCGTTCGGTGGGGCCCCCCGTAATCAGGTTGCGATAGACCCGCCGAACCCGCTGCCGTTCGTCCGCATGGGCCAGGTCGGCGGCGCTGCGGCCCATCAACTCGGGGGGCGCATAGCCGGTCAGGACCTCGCACGAGGCGGCCACGAACGTGATCGCGCCGGTCAGGTCGGCGGTCAGGATCATGTCCGTGGTGTTCTCGGCCATCAGCCGGTAGCGCGCCTCACTGTCCTTCAGGGCCGCCTCGGCCTGACGCCGGGCCGTGAAGTCCTCGATCTGCGAGATGTAGTGGCGGGGCGAGCCGTCGGGATTGTCGACGCGCGAGACGACCAGCTGCACCCAGATGATCGATCCGTCCTTGCGGAAATAGCGCTTGTCCATCCGGTAGGTGGAGATCAGGCCGTCGCGCAGGTTCGCAAAGAGGTCGAGGTCGGCGTCCAGGTCGTCGGGATAGGTGATGGCCTGGAAGTCCAGGGCCAGCAGTTCCTCCTTGGAATAGCCGATCATGGCGCAAAGGGTCGGATTGACCTTGAGGAATCCGCCATCCAGACCCACCAAGGCCTTGCCGATCGCCGCGTGTTCAAAGGCGTTCTCGAACAGCTCAAGTTGGGCCCGGCGCTCGCTGATATCGTGCATCAGGGCGGTCATTTCCCAGCCCGCCGCGTCGCGCACCGCGCTGACGGCAAGCTCGATAGGGAAGTCCGCGCCGTCCTTGCGCCGGGCCATCAGCTCGACGCGCTGGTCGATGTTCTCGCCCAGCCGCGCCCCAAGGAAAGCGTCCAGATCGGCATCACCGCCTGGCAGCAGCATCGCGATTTCAGCCCCGATCGCCTCGTCGCCGCTCCAGCCGAAGGTCAACTCAGCGTGCCGGTTCCAACCGGTGATCACACCGGTTTCATCGGCGGTGACGATGGCCTGATGCGCATTGGCGATGATGTTGCGCGCCCGATCCTCGCTCGCCCGCAACGACAGTTCCAGGTTGCGCACCGCGGTGACGTCCCAATTGGTGCCGACCATCCGTAGCGCAGAGCCCGCAGCGTCGCGGACAACCGTGGCGAGAGCGCGGATCGACCGCACCTCGCCGTCTGGCCGAACAACCCGGAACTCGGTGTTGAAGGGCGCGTCGTTGTCGACGGCCGCCTGGGCGGCGATCAGCTGATCCTGGCGATCCTCAGGATGCAGGGCGGCGGCGAACCGTTCGAACGTCAGATCCTCGCCCGGCTCCACACCATACAGCGCGTGCATCTTGTCGTCCCAGACCAGGGCGTCGGTCTGGAGGTTCCGTTCCCAGATGCCGATCTGCCCCGCCTGGGTGGCCAGGAGCACGCGTTCCGACATCGCGCGATAACGGGCCTCGCCCTCGGCGCGGACCGCGTCGGCCATGACGCGATCGGTGATGTCCATCACCGTGCCGAACACCGCGACCACGGCCCCTGCCGCGTCACGTTCGCAATAGCCATGGCCTTCCAGATAGCGCGTGCCGCCATCCGGCAGGAGAACACGCGTCACGGCCGACTTCCAGTCGACGCCCTGCTCGAAGGCCAGCCGGGCTCGGGTTCGTTGCGCCGCCCGGTCGTCGGGATGAACGGCTTCGACGAAGTGCTCGACCCGGGGCGCGGCGTCAGGGTCGAGCCCATAGAGGGTGGCGACATGCGGCGACCCGGTCACCTCGCCCGAGCCGACCTCGATGCGCCAATGACCGATGCCGCCAACCTCCTCGGCCAGGGCCGTGAGGCGCGCCATCCGGTCGGCCTGCTCCTGCAGCGTGCGGCGTTCCGTCACGTCTCGGAAGACGTTGACGATCTCCAAGGGCCGCCCTGCGGCGTCGCGGATGACCTGGGGGTTGCCTTCCAGCCAGATCCAGCGGCCATCTCCGGTCAGGAAGCGGTGCTGGCGATTGCCGGCCGTGTCGACCACGCCGGCCCCCAGGACCGCCGCACTGGCCCGAAAGCGCTGCAAGTCATCGGGGTGGACGAGGGTGTCGCCGGTCGTGCCGATCATCTCCTCGGGATCGCGGCCCATGGCCCTAATGGCGGGCGACACGTAGAGCAGCACCCCGTCGAGGTCGGTGCGCACGATGATGTCGGAAGTGTTCTCGGCCAGCAACCGGTAGCGGGCCTCGCTGGCGGTCAGGCTATCGAGGCTCATGACCTGCTCGGTAACGTCCTGGAGCAGGCCGATCAGTGCGACCACTTCGCCCCATTCGTCGAATTCGCAGCCGGCCCTGGACTGCACGATCCGTGTCTCGCCGTCCGGACGGATGACGCGCGCCTGGAAGCTGCCCTGCCCCTTCGACGCGATCGCGGCGGCCAGTTGACCCTCGACCAGGTGCCGGTCATCGGGATGGAAGGCCTGCAAGCCGAAGGCGAAGGGCGGCGCATGGGTCGCCGGATCGAACCCGAGGGTCTCATAGACCAACGGAGACCAGAACAGGTCGCCGGACACCACGTCATAACGCCAGTGAGCGACGGCGGACATGGTCTCGGCCAGGCGCAGCAGGCGGGATTGCTCCCAGCTCAGGCGCGTGACACGAACCCGTTCCAGCTCGTCGACCGCGATGCCGGCCAAGGCGCGTAGCCGGTCCAGTTCCCGCTCGGTGGGGCGCGGCCGAGGTTTCATGTCGACGATGCAGAGGGTGCCGAGATTAAAGCCCTGCGGCGAGGTCAGGACGGCGCCGATATAGAAGCGCACACCCATGTCGCCCACCACCGAAGGGTAGCTCGCGAAACGGGGATCAAGGCTCGCGTCCTCGACCACCATCACCGCGTTCGGCTCCAAGGTGATGGCGTGGGCGCAGAACGCCTCTTCGCGCGGCGAGGAGCAGATGTCCAAGCCCACGCGGGATTTGTACCACTGCCGATCCGCATCGGTCAGGGAAACCAGGGCGATGGGGACGTCGAACAGGTCGGCCGCCAGGCGGGTCAGACGGTCGAAGGCGATGTCTGGCGATGTGTCCAGAACGCCATAGTCCTGGAGGTCCCGCAGGCGTCGCGCTTCGTGGTGATCCATCTGCCCCTCCGACAGCGCCGGCCCGCTCGCCCGGCCTCGCGCCGTATAGTCAACGAAACGCGTTAAGATTACCTGTCACGTTCATGCGCGTCGGCGGGGCGGGGCCACCCCCGAGGGTGGTGGACGCATGGGACGCGACCCTAGAGCATTTTTCGAGCGAAGTGGTTCCGGTTCGCGTGAAGAAAAATGCGTCAAAACAGAAGATTAGAGCTCGCGGCCTGACGCAGTCAGGTCGGGAAATGCTCTAACCCAGCAGCTTGCTCAGGAGCGCCGAGTGCAGGCTCCAGCCCAGGAAGCCCGCAAGGCCCATGATGAAGCCAAGCGCTCCGAAGGCCCAGGACGCCCACAGCGCCGCCGACATCTCCACCAACGCCGCAACGGCCGCGATGGAGACGGCGATCGA
>JACMOF010000553.1 GCA_014378155.1 Caulobacter sp.
CTGGCGGTGAGGCGGCGCAACTGGTGCGTTTCTAACCTGCCGCCCCGCGACTCTCCCACCCCTCCACGAACGGGAACCGCTCCGCCCAGGACGCCGCCAATCTCGGGTCGGCGTCCACGCGCCGCACGACCTCGCCCATCCTTGGCGCCACCGCGTAGAACCGCCGCCGCCGAGGGCCCCAGCGGCTAACCACGGCGACGTAGAGGTCGAGCACCGTCAGCGCGTCGCCCAGCAGATACCGCCCCGGCGTCAGCTGGCGCTCCATCACCGCCCAGCACTCGGCGATCCGCTCGGCGGTCGCCGCCTTGACCGCCGCCTGTTGCGCCGCGTCCGGCCCCACGAGCCGTGACGGATCATCCCGCACCCAGAACAGCGAATAGATCGCCGCCGGCACGAACACGATCCAGCGCAGGAACTGCGCCCTGAGTGGTGAATCGACCGCCGGCGCCAGGCCCGCCTCCGGATGGCGGTCGGCCAGCCAGATCAGGATCGCCGCGCTCTCGGTGATGGTCTCGCCGTCCGGGGTGACCAGGGCCGGGATCTGCTTGAGCGGATTGACGCCGGCGACCTTGGCCTGCTCGGCCGCGCCCTCCCAGGTGGGCGCCTCGACCACCGTATAGGGCTGCCCCAGAAGCAGCAAAGTCGCCTCGACCGGCACGGAACCCGAGCCAAGCGCCCCATAGAGGGTGTAAGCTTGATTCATCCTTTGTTACCCAATCTACCCACAACATGTTGTGTGCTGCGACGTTTCGGACACTAGATGCGCGGGTTGGTCCCGCGCTATCCCAGAAGCCTAGCGCGCCGTACGATTCTTGTCCGCTTGCCCCAGGAGCCGCTTTCGATGTCCGCCTCGTTGATCACCCCATCGACCGCCAAGCTGATCACCCCCGGCCTCCTGACCCCCTCCGGCGCCTATAAGCCCTTCCGCTATCCGTGGGCCCACGACTTCTGGAAGAAGCAGCAGCAGGTCCACTGGATGCCCGAAGAGGTGCCGCTGGGCGAGGACCTCAAGGACTGGGCCGTCAAGCTGAACGACAACGAGCGCAATCTGCTGACGCAGATTTTCCGCTTCTTCACCCAGTCGGACATTGAAGTGGCCGACAACTACATGGAGCGCTACGGCCGGGTGTTCAAACCCACCGAAGTGAAGATGATGCTGTCGTCGTTCGCCAATATGGAGACCATCCATATCGCGGCCTACGCCCTGCTGCTTGAAACCATCGGCATGCCGGAGAGCGAATTTGGCGCGTTCATGGAATACCAGGCCATGCGCGACAAGCACGACTTCATGCAGAAGTTCGGCGTCGAGACCAATGCCGACATCGCCCGGACCCTGGCCATGTTCGGCGGCTTCACCGAGGGGCTGCAGCTGTTCGCGTCGTTCGCCATGCTGATGAACTTCCCGCGCTTCAACAAGATGAAGGGCATGGGCCAGATCGTCTCGTGGTCGATCCGCGACGAGAGCCTGCACTGCGAAGGCATCATCAAGCTGTACCACGCCTTCAACGCCGAGACCGGCTGCGTGACCAAGGCCGTGGCCGACGACATCGTCGACTGCTGCAAGACCGTGGTGACGATGGAAGATAGTTTCATCGACCTGGCCTTCGAGGCCGGCGAGATCCAGGGCATGACGCCCGAGGACATCAAGAAATACATCCGGTTCATCGCCGACTGGCGCCTGCGCCAGCTGCACCTGCCGGAGGTCTACGGTATCAAGGAAAACCCGCTGCCGTGGCTGCAGTCGCTGCTGTCGGGCGTGGAGCACGCCAACTTCTTCGAGGCCCGATCGACGGAATATTCCAAGGCCGCCACCACGGGCCAATGGCACGGCGCGGAGGGCGTGTGGTCGAGCTTCGACAACATGCTCAACAAGCGCTCCGAGAACACCCTGCCGGCTGAATAAGAGCAGGGGTATGTTGGGGATACATGCCGCCGCCCTCGCAAGGGGGCGGCGCTTCTTTGTCTGGAGTTTGGGTCATGCGGATTGCGGTCATCGGACCGGGCGCGGTGGGCGGCGTGATCGCCGCCTGGCTGGCCCAGAACCCGGCGCTGGACGTCGAGGTCTGCGCGCGCACACCCTTCGACCGGCTGGAGGTCGAGACCCCCGGCGGGTCGCTGGTCGCCACGCCGCGCGTGCTGACGGCGCCAGACCAGGCCGGCCCGGTGGACTGGGCGATCGTCACCACCAAGACCTATGACGCCGTCGCCACCGGGGCCTGGCTGGCGCGGCTGGTGGGGCCCGAAACCCGCGTGGCGGTGCTGCAGAACGGCGTCGAGCATGTCGAGCGGTTCACGCCCTATGTTCCGGCCGAGCGGATCACCCCGGCTGTGGTCGATATCCCGGCCGAGCGGTCGGCCCCCGGCCGCGTGCGTCAACGCCGCGACGGTACGATCCTGGTTCCGTCCGGGGCGGCGGGAGAGGCCTTCGTCGCCCTGTTCGCCCACACTCCGATCGGGGTTTCGGTGACCGACGACTTCAGGACCGCCGCCTGGAAGAAGCTGGCTTTGAACTGCGCCGGGGCGGTCAACGCCCTGACCCTGATGCCGTCGGGCGTGGCGGCGCGCGAGCCGATTGCCCAGATCATGCGGGCCTTGGTGGCCGAGTGCGTGGCGGTGGGCCGGGCCGAGGGCGCGGTGTTGCCGGGCGACCTTGGCGACACCGTGGTCGCCGGCTATCGCTCAGGGCCGGCTGACGGGATCAATTCCCTGCACGCCGACCGGGCGGCCGGTCGACCGATGGAGCTGGACGCCCGCAATGGTGTCATCATGCGGCTCGGCGCGAAGCATGGGATCGCCACGCCGGTCAATGCGATGGTGGTGGCGCTGATCGAGGCGGCTGCGGGGTAGGCGCGGGGATATGCCCTTTGGGCGTGTCCCCAACCGAGGCCGCGAGGTGGGGACACGCACAGGTGCATGTCCCCGTCCAACGCTAAGGCCGGTCCTTTTTCGGCAGGGCCGCGATTTCCTCGGGGGTCAGGCGGGTGATGGCCTTGGCCATGATCGGCATGGACATGAAGCCGTCCGAGACCCGCAGGTCCAGGTCGATCGGCCGGCACACCTGGTCGCTGCCGCGCACCACCGAGACCAGGTGCACGCCCGGCGAGGTCAACTGGTTGGTGCCGTGCGCCAGGTCCACGCGATAGACGTCGCGGTGGCGGACCTTCAGATAGAGGGTGTCCTTGTTGGGCGCGCTCCAGCCGTCCCAATCAGACAGGGCGAAGCACGACCGCGCCGGCCTTGGCTTGGCGGTCGGATCGGCCAGGGCGGGCGCCGAGACGGCCAGAAGCGCCATCGTCAGCAGACCGGCCCGGAGCAGGCCAAATCTCGGTTGGGTCGTGGCGTTCATGACCATCTTCCTTGTGAAGCGTCCTTCGGGAGAGAGATTGGGCCTCTCCCCCTCGAAGTCAATCTGACGCCTAGAGCAAGCCGCGCGATGTAGGAATCGCACGGCTTGCTCCAGACTTTTGTTTTCGCATCGCTTTTGCGGAAAACCGGTGGCCACTTTTCCGCGCGATGCTCTAGGCCTTGACGGCGGCGGCCTCGTTTGGCTCCGGATCGTCGAGTTCGCCCTCCCACTTGGCGACCACGGCGGCGGCGACGGAGTTGCCGACCACGTTGGTGGCGCTGCGGCCCATGTCCAGCAAGTGGTCCACCCCGAGGACGAGCGCGATCCAAGATTCGGGCAGGCCGAAATAGGTCAGGGTGGCCATGATCACCACAAGCGAGGCGCGGGGCACGCCGGCTATGCCCTTCGAGGTCACCATCAAGAGCAGCAGCATGAAGATCTGCTGCTGGACCGTCAGGTGCACGCCATGGGCCTGCAGGATGAACACCGTGGCGAAGGTGCAATAGAGCATCGAGCCGTCGAGATTGAACGAATAGCCCAAGGGTAGGACGAACGAGACGATGCGGCGGCGAATGCCGAGCTTGGGCAGGGCGTCGAGAATGCGGGGATAGGCCGCTTCCGACGAGGCGGTCGAGAAGGCCAGCAGGGCCGGCTCGCGGATCGCGCCGAACAGCGGGATCACCCGCTTGCCCAGCACGGCCCAGCCGGCGATGAACAGCAGCACCCACAGCGTGCCCATGGTGGCGTAGAAGCCCAGCACGAACTTGCCATAGACGGCCAACATCGAGATGCCCTGGGCGGCGATGGTCGAGGCCAGGGCGCAGAAGATCGCCAGCGGGGCCAGCTTCATGACAAAGTTGGTGACCTTCAGCATCACCTGGGCGCCTTGTTCGGCCAGTTCCAGGATGTGTGGGGCCTTGTTGTCCAGCGAGGCGACGGCGGTGCCGACGAACAGGCTGAAGACCACGATCTGCAGGATCTCGTTCTTGGCCATGGCGTCGAAGATCGAGGCCGGCACCAGATGGGTGATGAAGCCCTGCAGGGTGAAGCTGTCGGTCGAGGCGGCCGGCGCGTTGGTGGCGGCGCTGACCTCGGCCAGGTTCAGGCCGGCGCCCGGATGCAGCAGGTGCACCATGCCCAGGCCCAGCAGCAGCGACACGGCCGAGGCGCTGATGAACCAGCCCATGGTCTTGGCGCCGATCCGGCCCACGGCGGCGGCGTCTTCCATGTGGGCGATGCCGGCGACCAGGGTCGTCAGGACCAACGGCGCGATGATCATCTTGATCAGCCGCAGGAACAGGTCGGTCCCCATCTTGAACCACTTGACCGCTTCGGCGGTCTGGGCTGCGTCGAGATATTGATTGCAGGCCCAGCCCACGGCTACGCCGAGAACCATGGAGGCGATAATCAGATAGGCGAAACGTTTGTTCATGGGCTCCCCCGTCGAGCGCGCGACGCCCGAACGTTCAGTCGGCGGCCTGGAGCGAAAGGATGGGGGCAAGCGCTTTCGCCCACGCCGGCCGCACCGGTCATTGCAACCCTTGTGGCCGACGAAAACGCCTTCGTCCATG
Organism: Caulobacter sp.; assembly: GCA_014378155.1. GTDB lineage: Bacteria > Pseudomonadota > Alphaproteobacteria > Caulobacterales > Caulobacteraceae > Caulobacter. The sequence goes on from JACMOF010000553.1 coordinate 4,918, forward strand.
CCCGCCAAGGGCGTCGTGCGCCCGCCGCCGCCGCTTGGTCTGGAAAATGCCTTGGAACGTTGATATAGGACGTCATGTCAAACCAAGAAAAAGCAATCGCCGTCGTTGAGCAGCTCAACGCAGAATACGAACGCGCCGTCGACGCCCTGCGGACCGCGTTACGCGCCTATCTCGAAACCGGAGCCCGCCCCGATCCGCAGACGCGGTTCGACGGTACGTTCGCCTATCCGGAACTTCGCCTGGTCTACGCCCCCGAGGCTTTGCCGCCCAAGCTGGCGCGCTCCTATGCCCGGGTCAGCCGGCCCGGCGTCTACGCCACCACGATCACCAAGCCCAACCAGTTCAAGGACTATCTGGTCGAGCAGTTGACCCTGCTGTTGCAGGACTTCGATGTCGAGATCGAGATCGGCCGCTCCGAGCAGGAGATCCCCTATCCCTACGTGCTGGACTCCACGATCGACCTGAACCAGGCCGACGTGCGCAGCGAGGACATCGCCCGGTTTTTCCCGACCACGGATCTCGCCTTCATCGGCGACGAGATCGCCGACGGGGTGTGGAACCCGGCGATGGACGAGACCCGGCCGCTGGCCCTGTTCGACGGCCTGCGGACCGACTTCTCGCTGGCCCGCCTGCGCCACTATACCGGCGCTCCGGCCGAGCATGTGCAGCAGTTCATCCTGTTCACCAACTACCACCGCTATGTCGACGAGTTCGTGCGCTGGGGCATCGAGCAGTTGGGCCAGGAGGGTACGCGTTTCGAGGCGATGTCGTGCTCGGGCGGACTGACGATCACCGCCAACACCGTCAATCCCGAACTGGCGGTGGCAGAGTCGACCTGGCGCAAGCACCAGATGCCGGCCTATCACTTGATGGCGCCGGGCGGGACCGGCATCACCCTGGTCAATATCGGCGTCGGCCCGTCCAACGCCAAGACCATCTGCGACCACCTGGCCGTGCTGCGGCCCCAGGCCTGGCTGATGATCGGCCACTGCGGCGGCCTGCGCGACACCCAGACCATCGGCGACTATGTGCTGGCCCACGCCTATCTGCGCGACGACCACGTGCTGGACGCCGTCCTGCCGCCGGAGATCCCGGTGCCGTCGATCGCCGAGGTCCAGCGCGCCCTCTATGACGCCGCCAAGGCGATCAGCGGCGACTCGGGTGATCAGCTGAAGAAGCGCCTGCGCACCGGCACTGTGGTCACCACCGACGACCGCAACTGGGAACTGCGCCACAGCCTCTCGGCCCTGCGCTTCAACCAGAGCCGGGCCGTGGCCATCGACATGGAGTCGGCCACCATCGCCGCTCAGGGCTACCGTTTCCGGGTGCCATACGGGACGCTGCTGTGCGTGTCGGACAAGCCGCTGCACGGCGAGATCAAGCTGCCCGGCCAAGCCAACGCGTTCTACGAGCGGGCCATCAGCCAGCACCTGCAGATCGGCATCCTCACCTGCAAGCTGCTGTTGGAAGAGGGGCCGAACTTGCATTCGCGCAAGCTCCGGGCGTTCGACGAGCCGCCGTTTCGGTGATGGGGTAGAGGCGAGTGGCTCACCCTCTTGCCCCCACCTGACCGCTTCGCGGTCTGTCCGCCCCATAGGGGGCGGAGCCTCGCGCAAGGCGACGTAGTCGCCTGGAGGGGGCAAGTGCGCCGCCGCGCTATTCCCCCAAAAACCCCACCACGGCCTCCGCCAGCGCCGGCTCCATCACCGCGCTCAAGTGATCGCCCGGAACCCGCACCGTGCGCGCGTCCAGCATCATTGCCGCCAGCCCCTCGGCCGAGCCGTTGTCGTCGTCGCGCGCTCCCGCCACCACCAGGGTCGGAACCTCGATCGCGGCGATCGCCTCGGCCGAGGTTGCGACGAACGACGCCAGCACGCCCAGCATGGCCTCGGGCTTCAGCCCGCCGGCCGCCATCATCGCCTGCACCCGGCGGCCGGCCCGCGGGTCCTTGGCCAACTCACCGTGGCGGATGCTGTCTTCGAACATCGCCGCCCGCGCGCCGGCGGCCACCAGCCCACTGTCGCCCATGCCGCCCAGGACCAGCCTCCTCGGCCGCGCCCCGCGCGCCAGCATCCGCACCGCCGTCCGCGCGCCCAGCGAATAGCCGACCAAGTCGTAGTCGGTCAGGTGCAGGTGGGCGATCAGCGCCTCCTGGTCGCGGGCCAGCACGTCGCCGGGCCAGGCGGCCGGATCGGTGGGGGCGTCCGAGCGGCCGTGGCCGCGCAGGTCCGGGGCGATCACCTTGCGGCCGGCGGCGGCGATGGCGGCGGCGATGCCCGGCAGGAACCAGTTGCTCTCGGCGCTGGCCAGGAAACCGTGCAGCAGCAAGGTCGGCCAGCCTTCCCCGAGCGTGCGATAGCCGATGGAAACGCCGTCGAAACTCTGGAAGCGGTGGAGGTCGGTCATGCGGGCAGCTTAGCCCGCCCCATCCCGCCGTCCAGTGTCTCGCTTTCGGCACCTCCAGGCGCTAACACACCGCCATGACCCGTCACATCCCCCTGCAAGGCATCGAGAACTTCCGCGATTTCGGCGACTACGCCGCAGGCGTGGGCCGGCTGAAAAAGGGCTTGCTGTTCCGCGCCGCCCACCAGGCGGAGGCCACCGACGACGACCTCGCGGCCATGGCCGGCCTGGAGATCACCACCATCGTCGATCTGCGCCGCCCCAACGAGCGCCAGCGCGACCCCTCGCGGCGCTGGGACGGTTTCACCGCCCAGGTGATCGACAACGACCTGGGCGTGACGGGCGAAGATCCGTGGCACACCTTCCTGCGCGGCTCGGACCTGTCGGCAGGCTCGATCCGCGACTATCTGGTCGAATATTATCGTCGCGCGCCGTTCAAGGAACGCCACCTGGACCTGTTCCAGCGCTATTTCCAGGCCTTGGCCGCCGCGCGTGGCCCGGTGCTGATCCATTGCGCGGCCGGCAAGGACCGCACCGGCCTGCTCGCCGCCCTGACCCATCACGTGGCCGGGGTGTCCGACGACGACGTCATCGACGACTATCTGCTGACCAACAACGAGGAGCGCTTCGTCCGCCGAGGTCCGAAGTTCGCCGCCATCCTCGAGGAGGCCACCGGCCGGCGTCCGTCCGACGCGGCGATCCGCACCGCCATGGGCGTCGAAGCCGACTATCTGGCCACGGCCATAGCGGAGATGAAGGCGCAATACGGTTCGATCGACGGCTATCTGGAACAGGCGCTCGGGCTCGACGCGGCGGGCCGCGAGGCCGTGCGGGCGCATATTCTGCTGTAGCGACAACGAAGGTGACAAACGCGCGTTTAACCGCCACGCTTCCGTCAAGTCACCGCGTCAGACGGTGACCGCTTCGACGAGGGTGTGATACCGCATGAGTGAGTTCTCGGCCGCCGCTGCGGTCCCCTCGGAAGGCGATCCGGTCGCGCCGCCGAACACCAAGCTGTCGCGCGGCGCCCTGGCCTGGATCCTCCAGCAGGGAGCGCGGGATCCCTATGTGATCCTGATCACCATCTACATCTTCTCGCCCTACTTCTCGCGGGTGCTGGTCGGCGATCCTGTCAAGGGCCAGGCCCTGGTGGCCAATATCTCGACGATCTATGGCTTGCTGACCGCCCTGACCTGCCCGTTCCTGGGGGCGATGATCGAGCAATATGGGCCGCGCAAGCCGATGCTGGGTGTCGTGCTGGCGGTGATGGTCCCGATGCTCTGCGCCCTGTGGTGGGCCATGCCGACCGGCGGCCTGCCGCTGATGGTCATCAGCGCCGTCCTGGTGGTGCTGGGGGTGGTCTATAATTGGGGCGATGTGCTGAGCAATTCGCTGCTGGGCCGGGCCGCCGCCGGCATCCCCGGTCGCGCCGCCCTGATCTCGGGCCTCGGTTACGCCATGGCCAACGGCCTGTCGGTGGCGCTGCTGGTGTTCATGCTGTGGGGCATGGTGCTGCCGGGCCAGGTGGACTGGCCGGGCGTGCCGCACGCGCCGCTGTTCGGGCTTGACCCCGCCAAGAACGAGCCCAGCCGGATCTCCGGCCCGATGGCGGCGGCGGTGATGCTGCTGGGCGCCATCCCGTTCTTCCTGTGGACCCCCGACGCCGCCCGCACCGGCCGCAGCTGGACGGGCAGCATGAAGGCCGGCGTCGCCCTGCTGCGCGACACCTTCGGCAATCTGAAGGGCCACAAGGACATCGCCACCTATCTGGGCGGGCGGATGCTCTATTGCGACGGCATGACCGCACTGCTGATCTTCGGCGGGCTGTTCGCGGCGGGCCTGATGCGCTGGGGCGCGCTTGAGATGCTGGCCTACGGCATCTCGCTGAGCGTCTTCGCGGTGCTGGGCGGGCTGATCGCGCCGTGGCTGGACCGCACGCTCGGGCCGCGCAAGGCGGTGCAGGTCGAGATCGCCGGGGCCCTGATCATGCTGATCGCCACCCTCGGCATGGGGCGCGAAAAGATCCTGTTCTTCTGGACCTATGACCCGGCCGCCCATGCGCCGATCTGGAACGGACCATTCTTCCGCACCGCGCCGGAGCTGATATATCTGGCCCTGGGCCTGATGATCGCGGTGTTCGTCACCGCCCAATACGCCTCGAGCCGCACCTTGCTGATCCGCCTGTGCCCGCCCGACAAGACCGCCGCCTTTTTCGGCCTCTATGCCCTGTCGGGTACGGCCACGGCCTGGCTGGGCTCGCTGCTGGTCGCCCTGGTCACGGCGATCTTCCACAGCCAGGTGGCCGGCTTCCTGCCGATCGCCGTCCTGCTGCTGCTGGGTTTCCTGGTGCTGTTCCTGGTCAAGGGCGGCGAGCGGGAGGCGTGAGGGATTAGGTCTTGCCCGTCTCCCCGGCGCAGGCCGGGGCCCAAATGAAAGGCGCTTGGGGCTGACGCCAAGAGCTCTGAGCGTCTCCAATCCTCCACACCGCCTGGGATCTGGGTCCAGACCGTCGTCGGGAAGACGAAAGCGGTGGCGGGGCTCGACCGAAGCCGTGCTTCCGCGCTGCCCCATGGCGTCGAACGCCGAGCGGCGGTATCACCCGCCGATGCGGCATGTCGTCCTTATCAGCGCTCCCTGGCGCGACCCGGTCTGGGCTGCGGCCCCGTGGCGCGACGAGCCCTTCGCCTGCGCGATGATCTCGGGCGGCCAGGGCGGGCGCTGGTCCTATCTGCTGCGCGATCCGGACGCCACGCTGGTGCTGGCGGGGGATGATCCGCGCGACCCGTTCACGGCCCTGGCCGAGCTGATCGGTCCGCCCCAGGCGGTGGAGCCCGACGGCCCGCCGTTCCAGGGCGGCGTTGTCGGCCTGGCCAGCTACGAACTGGGCGACCGGGTCGAGCCCCTGGGCCTGAAGCGCACCGGCTGGCCCGACCTGGCCTGCGCCCGCTATCCGGCCCTGCTGGCCTTCGACCACCTGCAGCGGCGGGTGCTGGCGATCGGCCGGGGCGGCTCGCACGGCTTCGCCCGCGCCAAGGCCGAGGCGGCCCTGGGCTGGCTTGAAGCGCCGACGCCGGCTGAGCACGACGGCCCGCTGTGCGAGGCCCTGATCGAGAGCGACGGCGCGGCCTATGAGACGGCGGTGGCCCAGGTGGTCGAGCGCATCCACGGCGGGGAAATCTTCCAGGCCAATATCGCCCGCGCCTGGACCGGGCGGCTGGCGACGGGCGCAAATCCCTATGACCTGTTCACCCAGCTGCGATCAGTCAGCCCCGCGCCGTTCTCGGCCTATCTGCGTTTGCCGGGCCGGGCCATGGTCTCCAACTCGCCGGAGCGTTTCCTGAAGGTGAACGCCAGGGACGGCGGCGGCGACCTGACCATCGAGACTCGGCCGATCAAGGGCACCCGGCCGCGCGGCGCCGACCAGGCCGAGGACGCGCGACTGATCGCCGAGCTGTCGGCCAGCGCCAAGGATCGGGCCGAGAACCTGATGATCGTCGACCTGATGCGCAACGACCTGGCGCGGGTCAGCCCGCCCGGCAGCGTCGCCGTGCCGGAGCTGTTCAAGGTCGAGACCTTCGCCAATGTCCACCACCTGGTCTCGACGGTGACCGGCAAGCTGGCGACCGGATTGACCGCCGCCGACCTGCTGCGCGCGGCCTTTCCGCCGGGTTCGATCACCGGCGCGCCCAAGGTCCAGGCCATGCGCGTCATTTCAGAGCTGGAGGCCCCCCGCGGCCCCTATTGCGGCTCGCTGTTCTGGGCGGGTGTCGATGGCGCCTTCGAGTCCAGCGTGCTGATCCGCACCGCCGGGCTGGAGCAGGACGCCCTTGGAGAAGGAGGGGAGGGCTGGAGCTTCGAGGCGCGCGCCGGGGCCGGCATCGTCGCCGACAGCGATCCCCACGCCGAACGCCTGGAGACCGAGGCCAAGTTCGCCGCCCTGCGTCGCGCCTTGCTGGAGGAGCCCCGTCGATGATCCCGCCTCCTCCTGTGCCTGGCGATGACCGTGGCCTGCTGCTGGGCGACGGTCTGTTCGAGACCCTGCTGTGGCTCGACGGCGAGCTGCGCTGCCTCGACGCCCACCTCGACCGCTTGGCCACCGGCTGCGAGACCCTGGGCTTGCCGCCGCTGGACCGCGACGAGGCCGCGCGCCTGTGCCGAGCCGCGCCGGGGCAAGCGGGCGTCGAGGCCGGCCGGGCCGCCGTGCGCCTGACCCTGACCGCCGGTTCCGGCGGTCGCGGCCTGGACCGCCCGGACGCGCCGGAGGTCCGCCTGGTCGCCCGCGCCGCCGCGACGCAGCCGGTCTCGACGTCGGCGACGCTGATCCTGGCCAGGACCCGCCGCAACGAGGGCTCGCCCGCCTCGCGGCTGAAGACCCTGTCCTATCTCGACAACGTGCTGGCCCGGGCCGAGGCGCGGGCGGCGGGGGTCGACGAGGCGGTGATGCTCAACAATCGCGGCGACCTGGCCTGCGCCTCGGCCGCCAACCTGTTCTGGATCACCGGCGGCAAGCTATTCACCCCCGCCCTGAGCTGCGGCGTGCTGAACGGGATCACGCGGGCCCGCGTGCTGAACCAGGCCGCCGCCCTGGGCGTCGAGACGGCGGTGGTCGCCGCCAGCGTCGAGGTCCTGGAAGACGCCGAAGCGGCCTTCCTCACCAACAGCCTGATCGGCGTCCGGCCGGTCAGCCGCTTCGAGGGCCGTCTCTACGCCCCGCACGATCTGGTCACGCGGCTGCGGGCTGGGGTCTAGAGCATTTCCCGACCTGACTGCGTCAGGCCGTGGGCTCTAATCTTCTGTTTTGACACATTTTTCTTCACGCGAACCGGAACCACTTCGCTCGAAAAATGCTCTAGACACCCCGCCGCCAACCGTTCGGCGATGGC
>JACMOF010000059.1 GCA_014378155.1 Caulobacter sp.
CAGCCGGCCTTCGTGGCGCGCGGGTCGCTGAAACTGCATCGCCAGGTCGGGATGTTCGGCGCGGTCCTGGCCGGGGCGATGGTCGCGATGGGCTTGGCGGCCACGTTCTACGCGGTCCGCTACCACCGGGTGCCCTCGTTCTTTCCTCCCACCATCTTCCTGGTGATGAACGCGATTGGGATCCTGGTCTTCGGCGGCCTGGTGGCCGCCGGCGTGGCGCTGAGGCGCAGGTCCGAGTGGCACAAGCGGGTGATGCTGTGCGCCACCGTCTCGATCCTAGGACCGGGCCTGGGGCGGTTGTTGCCGATGGACTCTTTTGGCAAGGCCGCGCCGCTGGTGATGTTCGGCGTCATCGCCCTGTTCGCGTTCGCCGGCCCCGTCATCGACCTGATCGTCCGGCGGCGTATCCATCCGGCCTATCTGTGGGGGGTGGGCGCGATCCTGCTGAGCGAAATCCTCATCGGCCCGCTGGCGTTCGCACCGCCAACCCTGGCCTTGCTGAAGATCATCCGGCCCAGCTAGAGCATTTCCCGACCTGACTGCGGCAGGCCGTGAGCTCTAATCTTTTGTTTGGACGCATCTTTCTTCACGCGAACCGCAACCACTTCGCTCGAAAAATGCTCTAGCGGCTATCGGTTCGCGAACCTTGTTCAGGTGAAACGGTTCAGTCGAACATTTTAGCGGCTTCAGGCCAGTGTCACCGTCACGCTCTGCGCCACCATGTTGGCCCGGCCGAAGATCGTCAGGAACGCGACGTCCGCCGCGTCGCGGCCGTAGGCGATGCGGACCAGGCCGTCGATCGGCGCCAAGCCCGTGGGATCCAGCAGCCGCCAGCGGTCGCCGACGAACACCTCGGCCACGGCGTGGAAGTCGGGCGGGTGCAGGCCCAGGGCATAGACGCTGGCGACTCGGGCCGGAATGTCGCTGGCTCGACACAGGGTGACGGCCAGGTGGGCGTAGTCGCGGCAGACGCCGGCGCGCTGGACATAGGTTTCCAGCGCCGTGGTCCGGGAGTCACTGCAGGGGATGTATTCCAGGTGGGCGGCGATCCAATCCATGATCGCGCTGACCCGTTCGCCGCCGCGCAAGCTGCCAAACTTCTGGCGGGCGATGGTCTCGAAGGTGTCGGACGGGCAATAGCGGCTGCCGCGCAGGAAGGGCAGGGTGTCCACCGGCAGTTCGGCGATGGGGTGCTGGTCCGAACCTGTCAGTTCCATCTCGCGCGGATCGATCTCGACCTCGGCGGTGTAGACCATGGACAGATGGCCCTGGTGGGTGAAGGCCACACGACGCTCGCCCGTCGTCGGGTCGTCGCGGCGGGTGACGACCAAGGGCGGGTCAAAGGTCAGGGTCTCGCCGATCACGCGCTGATCGTCGGCGACTGCGGCCTCGATCTGCAGCAGCGATTCAGAGCGTTCCGGGAACTCGTAGTTCAGCCGCGCCTCGATCTTTACGCGCATCGTCAAACTCTCCCGGGGTGAACCGTGCCAACGGCTTGCCCGGGTGAAGGTTCAGACGGGCGTCCGGGCTTAGACGCGCTGTGGGTCGAAGAGTCCAGCTAGCCGCCCCACACCTGCTTCAAGCGCAGGTCACGGCCGCAGCCGGTGCGATACAGGTGATACTGAACAGCGTGGTTCTTGGCGTAGTCGCGGTGATAGGCCTCGGCTGGCCAGAAGGTCTTGGCGTCGAGGATCTGGGCCTTCATCCCGCCGGACTTCAAGCGCACGGCGGCCTCGGCGCGGGATTTTTCGGCGATCGGGCGCTGGGCGGGGGTGACGAAGACGGCGGGCTTGTAGGACGGGCCGCGGTCGCAGAACTGGCCGCCGTCATCGGTGGGGTCGACCAGTTTCCAATACTTGTAGAGCAGGAAACCGTAGTCGAGCTTGGCGGGGTCATAGGTGACCCGCACCGACTCGTAATGCCCGCTACGTTCGCTTGTGACGTCTTCGTAGGTGGGCTTGGCGACGTGGCCGCCGGTATAGCCGGACCCCACCTTCAGCACGCCGGGAATGCCGCGCATGTCGTTTTCCATGCACCAGAAGCAGCCGCCGGCGAACACGGCGGTCTGGGTCTGGGTCTGGGTCTGGGTCTGGGTCGCGGGCTTGGGCGCGGCGGCGAGGGCGGCGCTCGGCATCAGCAGGACGGTGAGCAGGACGAGCAGGCGGCGGATCATCGGGTGTCTCCAGGGTGCGTGCCGATAGATACGGACGAGACCGCCGAAAGGTTACATCCCTATCGCCAGCCGAACCCGACGCTGCGCACCGAAGGCGCGGCGGCCAGGCGCGCGGCTAGGACCTGGGCGCGGTCGTCGCCTTGGTCGTCGATCTCCATGCGGATGGAAAGGCCCGCGCCGTCCGGCTGGGCGGTCAGGGAGCGCAGGCGGGTTTGCTGCACATTGGCCACGCCCAACACCCGCATCAGGGCGTCGGGCGTGTCGTCGGCGATCACCAGGAACAGACGGCGTTTGTCGTCGTCCGGTTTCACGGCCGCACCCACTGATGTTCGACGCTGGCCGAGGTGACGCCGGGCCAGGCGGCCAGGTCGCGGGCCAGCAGGCGGGCGGCCTGGTCGCTGAGATGGCGCACCCGGAGGGAGCCTTCGACGATCTGGCCGACCGGCTTCATCGACAGACCGCACAGCTCGGCGCCGCTGTCGGCCAGGCCCTGGCGGACCGCGTCCAGGGCGGAGTTCGCATCCCGGGCGGCCAGCAGCAGCTGGTGGATGGTGACGCCTTGGTGGTCGGAGTTGAAGGCGGGTGAGGAAGGCAGGTAGCTCATGGGTTCAAGGTCCTTGGATTTGAGAGGAGGACCGACGAGCGCACAGCAAAAACCCCGCTCCTTTCGGAAGCGGGGCTTTGCGGATCTTGCGATCTTCGGCGGTGTTGCGGGTCTAGCCCGCGCGCCTGTGCTGCCCCGTCCGAATCCGAACGGTTTTAATCTTGGCCTGCATCATAATGGCGCGCGTACACGAGATCGCGAGCCCGGCGGTGAGGCCGGTGGCGATCAGAACGGTCATGGCCAGCTGCGCATGCATCTTGGCGAACGGACTCCGTGTGCGGCTTTACAGGTAGCGCGGGGTTGGGCGCTGCGCAAGGGGCGGCCGTTGCGGCGCGGCGTTTGGTCCAGACTGCGCAAGAAATATGCGACGGCGCCAACTTGTAAGTCCTCCCCCTGTGGGGAGGACCTATGTCCTACGACCTCAACGTCCCGCCCACCTTCTCCACCGCCGCCACGATCTTGCCCGACAGCGCCTCGATCTCGGCCTCCGTCAGGGTCTTGTCTCGCGGCTGCACCACCACCTCGAGCGCCACCGACTTGGAACCCTCCGGCACGCCGGGGCCCTGATAGACGTCGAACACGCGCACCGCCGTGATCAGCGCCTTGTCGGCGCCGGCCGCAGCCCTCACCAGGTCGCCCGCCGCCTTGGCCTTGTCGGTCACGAAGGCGAAGTCGCGGGTCAGGGGCATCAGCGCCGAGGGGCTGAAGGCGGCGCGCGCCTTGAGGGCTCTCTTCTTGGGCTCGGGGACGGTCTCCAAGGTAATCTCGAAACCATAGACCGGGCCGGCCACATCCAGGGCCTTCAGCACCGCCGGGTGAAGTTCGCCAAACTCGGCCAGCACCGCCTTGGGGCCCAGTTGCAGGCGCGCCGAGCGGCCCGGATGCCACCAAGCCGAGGCCGAGCCCTGTGCGGTCTGCAGGGACGCGACCGGCGCGCCGATCTCCTCCAGCAGGGCCATCAGATCGGCCTTGACCGAGAACAGGTCCTCGGCCGGCGTCTTGGCCCAGCCGCGCGGGGCGCGGGGAACCAGAATGGCGGCGATGGGGGTCTTCTGGTCCTGCGGGCGATCGCCGAGGAACACCGGGCCGATCTCGAACAGGGCGATGTCCGAAAAGCCCTGGCGGGCGTTGCGACCGGCCGCCTCGATCAGGTTGGGCAGCAAGGAAGGGCGCATGCAATCCAGGTCGGCCGCGATCGGATTGGCCAGCACCAGCTGCGCCGCGCCGCCGCCGAACAGCGCCGCCGTCTTGCGGCTGGTGAAGCTGAAGGTCAGGGCCTCGGCATAGCCAGCGGCGGCCAGGGCGCGGCGGGCCACGCGGACGCGGGCCTGCTGGGCGGTCAGCACGCCGCCGACGGCGCGGGGAACCTCGGGCAGGGGCGTGGAGGGCAGTTCGCCATAGCCGGCGATGCGGGCCACCTCTTCCACCAGGTCGGCCTTGCCATCCACGTCGCGGCGGAAGCTCGGCGGGGTGACGCAGACCAGGCTCTCGGCGTTCATGGCGAATGCGGTGGTCGAGACGTCGCTGGGGGGGGCGATGGCGAAGCCCAGGTCAGTCAGGATC
>JACMOF010000554.1 GCA_014378155.1 Caulobacter sp.
GCCTACGGCCTGGCTTCGGGCGTGGGTATCATCGGCGTCGCCTGGCAAGCCCATCTCGGCGGTTTTTTGGCCGGGATGTTGCTAATCCAGGTATTGCCGGTCCGCTTTCATTGGCTCAGGCAGCCTGCGCCAGCGCGCTGAACTGCCGCCCTTTTCGCGCCGCGGCATCGGTGTTAGGCCTGCCACCAATCGGAAGAACACTCGGGAACGGACATGATCGGCAAGCTCAACCACGTCGGCGTCGCCACGCCGTCTATTGACGACTCGGTAAAGATGTATCGCGACCTGCTGGGCGCGACCTCGCACACCGAGAAGTGGGCCATGCCCGAACAGGGCGTGTGGGTGTGTTTTGTCAACCTGCCCAACAGCCAGATCGAGCTGATCGAGCCCTATGGCGAAGCCTCGCCGATCCATGGCTTCCTGGCCAAGAACCCCAAGGGCGGCCAGCACCACATTTGTTTCGAGGTCGAGGACATCTACGAGGCCCGCGACAGCCTGGTCGCCAAGGGCGCCACCGTGCTGGGCGAGCCTCGCATCGGGGCGCACGGTACGCTGATCATCTTCGTTCACCCCAAGGACATGGGCGGCCTGCTGGTCGAGCTCATGGAAACCCCCAAGGAAGCCCACTGATGGGTCCCGTCACCTGCATCGCCGTCTATCTGACCATCTGGTGGACCACCCTGTTCGCCGTGCTGCCGCTGGGCAATCGCACCTTCAAGGAGATGGGCATCGAGCCGCCGCCGGGGGCCGATCCCGGCGCCCCGGTCAATCCGAACCTGAAGCGCAAGTTCATCACCACCACCTGGGTTTCGGCTATCGTGATGGCGGGCTTGCTGCTGGTGATCCATTTCCACCTGATCACCCTGCCAGCGTTGCCTGCTACCTATTGATCGCCGCTCGCGACCGAAGCGGCGCCCAAGCCTTGAGCGGCGTGCGATAATTTTACCGGCGTTCGCCCAATCCGTGGGCGAAGTTCGCCAAGTAGCCAAGTCAACAGGCAATCTGGCGCCCCGAACATCCGTTCGCACCTAAGCTCAGCGTCACGAGGTCGGCTTGTCGACCTTGCTCTGTGGCGTCTTCCCCGACGATGACTTGATAGGCCGCGCGGCGACCGCGCGGCCTTCTTTTCATTTCGCTGGCGTGGGAAGGTCATCTTTTCGCCGCGCGCGTTGCCAAGCTGACGCCCAAGCGGCTATCTCAACGCCTCGAATTCCCCGGAGACGTCTCGTCCATGCGCCTTTCGCGCTATTTCCTGCCCATTCTGAAAGAGTCCCCTGCCGACGCCAAGATCGTCTCGCACCAGTTGATGCTGCGCGCGGGGATGATCCGACAGGAGGCGGCCGGCATCTATGCCTGGCTGCCGTTGGGTCTGCGGGTGCTCCGGAACATCGAGCAGATCGTTCGCGAGGAAATGGACCGGGCCGGAGCCATCGAACTGCTGATGCCCACCCTGCAATTGGCCGACCTGTGGCGCGAGAGCGGCCGCTACGACGCCTATGGCCCCGAGATGCTGCGGATCGTCGATCGCCATGATCGAGAACTGCTCTACGGCCCGACGAACGAGGAGATGATCACCGAAATCTTCCGCGGTTCGGTGCGCAGTTACAAGGACCTGCCCAAAAACCTCTACCATGTGCAATGGAAGTTCCGCGACGAGACCCGCCCGCGCTTTGGCGTGATGCGCGGCCGCGAGTTTCTGATGAAGGACGCCTACAGCTTCGACCTCGACGCCGAGGGCGCGCGCAAGTCCTACAACCGGATGTTCGTGGCCTATCTGAACCTGTTCGACCGCATGGGCCTGAAGGCCGTGCCGATGCGCGCCGACACCGGTCCGATCGGCGGCGACCTGAGCCACGAGTTCATCGTCCTGGCCGACACCGGCGAGAGCGAGGTCTTCTGCCACAAGGACCTAGTCGAGATGGGCGCGCCGGGCATCGACGTCGATTGGTATGGCGACCTACAGCCGCTGGTCGACCAGCGCACCGCGCTCTACGCGGCCACCGAGGAAATGCACGACGCCGAGGCCTTTGCCCAGATTCCCGAGGGCGATCGCCTGTCGGCGCGCGGCATCGAGGTGGGCCACATCTTCTCGTTCGGGACCAAGTACTCCGAGCCGATGAAGGCCTTCGTGGCGGGTCCAGACGGCAAGGACACGCCCGTGCAGATGGGCAGCTACGGCGTCGGCGTCTCGCGTCTGCTGGGCGCGATCATCGAGGCCAGCCACGACGATGCCGGGATCATCTGGCCGGAATCCGTGGCCCCGTTCGACGTCGGGATCATCAGCCTGCGGGTCGGCGACGCCGCCTGCGACGAGGCCTGCGAGAGCGCCTACAAGGCTTTGACCCTGGCGGGCAAGGCCGTGCTCTACGACGACACCGACGCCCGCGGCGGCGGCAAGTTCGCCTCCATGGACCTGATCGGCGTGCCCTGGCAGATGATCGTCGGCCCCAAGGGGATCGCCGACGGCGTGGTCGAGATCAAGAACCGCAAGACCGGCGAGCGCCAGACCGCGCCGCTGGCCGAGGTCATCGCCCGACTTTCGGGCAAGGCCGCCTGATGGCTATCGGCGCCGGTCCGTTCGGAACCTGGGAGCGCACGGTCGCCTGGCGCTACCTGCGCAACAAGCGCAAGAACGGCGGCGTGGCGCTGATCGCCATCATCTCGTTCGCGGCGGTGATGCTGGCGGTCTTCGCCCTGATTACCGTGATGAGCGTAATGAACGGCTTCCGAGCCGAGCTGCTGGGCCGGCTATTGGGCTTCAATGGCCACGTCTACGCCCAAGGGCCGCTGCTGAACGGTCCCGACCGCGCCGGCGTTATCAACCGCATCAAGGCCGTGCCCGGTGTGACCCAGGCCGCGCCGATGGTCGAGGCCCAGGCCATGGTCATCGGCCCCAGCCAAGTGTCGGGCGCGATCGTCCGGGGTGTCACGCCCGAAGACCTTCGCGGCATGAAGATGATCGCCACCAACATCAAGCGCGGCTCGCTGGCCGGGTTCGGCGACGGCGACTATGGCGGCGACATCGTGCTGATCGGCGACCGCATGGCCCGCAACCTTGGCCTCTCGGTCGGCGACGCCATCACCCTGATTTCGCCGTCCGGCCCCGCCACCGCTTTTGGGACCTCGACCCGCGAGAAGGACTATACTGTTGGCGGGATCTTCAGCGTCGGCATGAGCCAGTTCGACGAGAGCTTCGTCTATATGGCGCTGCCCCAGGCTCAGCTGTTCTTTGGCCGCGACACCTCCATCGACTACGTGGAGATCAAGGTCAGCGACCCGGACAAGGCCAAGCAGATCAAGCCGATCATCGAGCAGGCCAGCGGTCCCGGCGCCTTCGTCCAGGATTGGATGGACAAGAACTCCAGCTATTTCAACGCTTTGCAGATTGAACGCAAGGTGATGCGGCTGATCCTGTTCATCGTCGTCGCCATCGCCACGCTCAACATCATCTCGGCCCTGGTCATGCTGGTGAAGAACAAGGGCCGCGACATCGCCATCCTGCGGACCATCGGGGCCAGCCAAGGCGCGATCCTGCGGATCTTCATGATGGCCGGCGCCTCGATTGGCCTGGCCGGCACCCTGGCGGGTCTGCTGCTGGGCGTGCTTTTCTGCGCCAACATCACCGCCATTCAGAACTTTGTCGAATGGGTCACGGGCGCGGCGGTGTTCAGCGCCGACATCTATTTCCTGGCCCATATCCCGGCCAAGATCGACTGGAGCGAAGTCGGCGTCATCGTCGGCATATCCACCGCCTTGAGCATCCTCGCCACCCTGCTGCCGGCCATCAGCGCCTCGCGTATCGATCCCGTTGAGGCCCTGCGTTATGAATAGCCCGGCGACCAGCCCTATCCTGGCCCTGCGCGGCGTCGAGCGCACCTATGTCACCGAGGCGGGGTCGCTCAGCGTGCTGCGCGGCGTTGATCTGGATGTCTATCCCGGCGAAGTGGTCGGACTGATCGGACCGTCGGGCTCGGGCAAATCGTCATTGCTGCACGCCGCCGGTCTGCTGGAGCGGCCCGACGCCGGTCTGATCGCCTTGGACGGTCGCGATTGCTCCAAACTGTCGGAACGCCAGCGCACTCAGGTTCGGTTGACGACCGTCGGGTTCATTTATCAGTTCCACCACCTGCTGCCCGAGTTCAGCGCGATGGACAACGTCGCCATGCCGGCGATGATCGCCGGCCGAAGCAAGGCCGAGGCCCGGTCGAGCGCCACGGAGATGCTCACTCAGTTGGGCTTGGCCCAGCGGCTCGACCACCAGCCGGGCCAACTGTCCGGCGGCGAGCAGCAGCGGGTGGCGATCGCCCGCGCGCTGGCCAACAGCCCCAAGCTCCTGCTGGCCGACGAGCCGACCGGCAATCTCGACCCGGCCAATTCGGCGGCGGTGTTCCAGGCGCTCTACGA
>JACMOF010000555.1 GCA_014378155.1 Caulobacter sp.
CGGGGCCTGAGTCCAGCACGAGGTCGGCGGCCAGCAAGCGGTCGGCCAGGTCATCGATGACGAGGGTGGGGCGGCCACCTCGATTCCATTCATCCCGACCTTCGCCGGGATGAGTGGAGTTCTGAGGGGCGTCGGAGATGCGACGGTGGTCGTCGGCCGACAGACCGTAGTGGTCGATGACGATCGCGTCGTAGTTTCGCGCGATGTCCGCCGCACACGTCACCAACGCGGGCTCGGTGATTTCATAGGTCTCGACATGCGAGACCTCGCCGCCGAAAGCGTCGAGCATCGCCTTGCCCGCCGGGTTCACGATGAAGAGACACCTCGCCCCCTCAGCCTCCAGCGCGCGCGCCAGGGTCAGGCTCCGCATCACGTGACCGCCGCCGACCGTCGGCCCGGCGTCGACCACGAAGAGGATGCTCGGCGCGCTCATAGCCGCCGCGCCCCGCCGAACGTCGCCAGGTCTTCCCGACTGGCGAGGAAGGCCCGGACGTCGGCCGAGGTGAAGGCGCGATTGCTCGGATAAAGCGCGTCATAGACCGCCGCCACGAAGGCGTAGTCGGCCGGTCCCTCGACCGCCCAGCGCACCGCGCCCTGATCCGGCTCCGCCAGCAGGGCCATCGAGCTCCAGCGGTCGGGCGTGGGGGGCGCCTCGCTCGCGCGGGGCAGGGCCGTCGCGCCTTCGCCCGCCATCCGGCGCAGGCCGGCGGCGGTGATCACCTCCACGCCCTGGCCGACGGGGTAGGCCGCGCCGGGCGAGCGGTTACTGGTGTGGTCGGCATGCGAGGTCAGGTGAAGGTCGATGGCGGCGTCGATGATCTCGGGATCGATCAGGGGCGCGCCGTCCTCCAGCAGCACCACGTGATCGGCGGGGTAGGCGCTTAACGCCCCGGCCAGTCGGGCCAGCTGGTCGTTGGCCGGGCCGCGATGCACGAGGGTCGCCTCGCGGCGCACAGCGGTCTCGATCGCGTCATCTTCGGCGGAAAGCGTGGTGACCACCACCAGAGTGTCGATCCGCCGGGCCCGCGCCGCCCGCTCGATCTGCCGGGCGATCATCGGCGCCCGGGCCAACGGCATCAGGACACCGCCCGGCAGGGTCGCTGAACCCATGGGGGCCTGGAGGATGGCGAGAATCAGCGGGGGCCGAACTTGCTCACGGCCCAGGCGGCGAACAAGGTGAGGGCGGCAGCGGCCGCAAAGATCAGAATGACTTGGATAGACGGATCCATTCAGTCCTCCACACGCGCCAAAACATAGTGCAGAAAGCCTTGCAAAACCAGAAAAAAGGCCAGGGCTCCAACCACCAGACCCATGTTCAAGCGACCCGAGGTGAGGGGCTGAACGACCGCAGAAATCACCAAAGCGACGGCCAAGGCGTTCAGCGTGGTCGCGATGGCCTTTCGCCGCTCGTTTCTGCCGGCCTTGCCGAAGCTCGGGACTGAATGCCGTTCGCTGCCCATGGCGGCGAACATAGCAAGAACAATCCTGACGCGCAATAGGTCTGCCAACTCGCCCTATGCGTCGGGCGCCGCTTTCATGCCGCGCCCATTCATCCGCGCCACGACCTCAGCCGCAGCCCGTCCCGTCTCGTCGACGGGGTCGTAGGTCCAGCCGTGGAAGGCCCCGCCATAGGGCCGGGCCGCGCCCTGGCGTTCGAGTTCCTGGTGGAACAGCCGGAATTTCAGGCTGTGGCCGTCCATCTTCAGGATGAACACCGGCTTGCCCGTCGAGGCCGCCTCGGTGGCCATGTTGGTCGAGTCCTCGGTGACCAGGATATAGTCGGCCGCCGCCAGGAAGGCGAAATAGGGGTTCTCGCCCTGGCCGTTCCAGATCATTCCCGGCAGATGCCGCAGGCGGGCCTCCAGCAGGGCGCGGGCCGGCTCGGGCGTGCGGCGCGAGAAGGTCATCAGCAGCGACCCGCCCTCCTGTTCCAGCGGCAGCTGGATCTGGTGGGCCATCTCGGCCGCGCGCTCGACGCTCAGGTCGAAGGCCCGCGACTTGCCGCCCAGCAGCACCGCGACGCGCGGATGGGGCAGGGCGTCGATCTGGTCCTTGAATCTTTCGTATTCGCTGTCCAGCCGCTGGCTGGTGACCCGATGCGGCGAGCCGGTGATGGCCAGCACATTGTCGCCCGCGAGGCGATCGTGCTTGGGCGGGATCACCAGGTCGAACATGTTGGCCGGCACGCGCGGATCCTGGATCTGCACGACATAGGTCTTGCCGGCCGACCACCGCTTGGCGCGGATCGACAGCGGCAGGGTGGCGCGGCCGGCGGCGATCCACAGGTCGGGCCAGGGGGCGACGATCTCGCTCTCGGGGGTCAGCCAGCGACGCGGCAGCCAGTTGGCCCACCAGGGCAGGCGGCCGATCCGGCCATTCCAGCCGACGCGCTTGACCACGATGACAGCGGGCGTCTGGCGCGCCACGGCCTCGGCCAGCCCCACGGCCTGGGCCTCAATGCCGGCCCGGCCGTCCGAGATCGCCCAGATGACGATCGGCGGCTTGGCGGGGACTTCGGGCGCGACCGGTGCGGCGACCAGCCTGGGCGAGGCCTTGCGGCGTGGCTTGGCTTGGCTGTCCGCTGTCGAGGCGGCAACCTTCATGGGTTGGGCTTCAACCTCCACCGACCCCGGACGGGAGCGCGGTTGGGCCTTGGCGCGAGGCTTGAGGGGCGGGGGCGACAGGCCGGCGTCGGCCGGCGAGCCCGCCTTCGGCTTGCGCGCGGCCTTCGGCTTGGCCGTTAGGTCTGGCTTGTTGTTTTCAACCACGTCGGCGATCCCGGCCATAGCGAAGCGACACGCCAACGCGATCAAGCGTCAGCGTGTCGAAGGACATGACCCTGGAATGGGGCTTAAGCTAGACCCACTCGACCTTGAGGATCTCGTAGGCCTTCACGCCGCCGGGCGTATAGACCTCGACCACCTCGCCGACTTCCTTGCCGATCATGGCGCGCGACAGCGGCGAGCTCAGCGAGATGCGGCCTGACTTCACGTCGGCTTCATGCTCGCCGACGATCTGGTAGCGGGCCTCTTCCTCGGTGTCCTCGTCGACGACGCTGACCGTCGCGCCGAACTTGACCTGCTTGCCCGACAGTTTCGACACGTCGATGATCTGGGCCCGCGCGATCTTGTCCTCGATCTCGGCGATGCGGCCCTCGATCCAGCCCTGACGTTCCTTCGCCGCGTGATATTCCGCGTTTTCCGACAAGTCGCCATGTTCGCGTGCCTCGGAAATCGCGGCGATCACCGCCGGCCGTTCGATCGTCTTCAAACGCTTCAGTTCTTCGTCGAGGGTTTGGTAACCCCCGGCGGTCATCGGCACTTTTTCCATTGCGGATTTTAGCTCGGTTCGCCCTAGGGGAGGAAGTCCGTCCCGGACGCTGGCGCGCACGACCGGGGGCTGAGAGGATAAGAGGCACGTTTCCGTAACGCAAGAGGCGGTGGTCAAGCTCTACGAAGCGTAATCGTAGGGCCCGCCCCGTTCGAGCGCCGTGCGATAAGCCGGACGGGCATGGATTTGTTCCAGAAAAGCTTTGACCCTCGGGCGCGAGGCCGCGCCGGCCCGAGCCACGGCGGCTTCCAGGGGGAAGCTCATGGCCACGTCGGCGGCGGTGAAGGCCTGGCCGGCGAACCATTCGCTCTTGGACAGCTCGGCGTCCCAGTAGTCGATGTGGGTCTTCAGTTGCGGGTCGATGAAGCCGCTCTGGGCCTTGGCGGCAACGGCCTTGACCAAGCCTCTCAGCAGGCCGGGCGCGCGAGCGGGCAGGGCGGTGAACACCAGCTTCAGCAGCAGCGGCGTCATGGCCGAACCCTCGGCATAGTGCAGCCAGTAGGTATAGCGCAGACGCTCGGGCGTGCCGGCCGGCGGGATCAACCGGCCCTGGCCGTAGGTGTCGATGATGTATTCGACGATCGCGCCGGTCTCGGCGATGGTCTTGTCGCCGTCGGTGATCACCGGCGACTTGCCTAGTGGATGGATGGCCAGCAACTCGGGGGGCGCCAGCATGGTCTGGGCGTTGCGCTCATACCGCTTCACCTCATAAGGCAGGCCCAATTCCTCCAGCAGCCACAAAACCCGTTGGCTACGGGAATTGTTCAGGTGGTGGACGGTGATCATGGGCTCTGCTTTCGCTGACGCTGGTGGCGTCAGCAAACCGCCGTACCTCCAGTCAGTCAAGCCAGGTCAAAGCGGCGGCGCCCAGTCTGAGCCGCGCACCACGCCGATCATGCCGAGATAGGCGGTGGCCGGGGCCTTGGGATCGTCGGGGACGAAGTTCTGGCCCACCGTGGTCTGGACGCGCGCGAAGTCCGGACCGGAGGCGTAGGGTGAGCCCGGTGCGGCGAGATTGAACACGGTCAGGCTATTGGGCGTGGTGGCCGCGCGCAGGTCGGCCGAGCCGTCCATCTTGATCATCGGGCCGTCGGTGTTGAACTGGGTCATCCGCATCATCTTCACGCCCTCCGGTGTTGGCGCGGGAATGAGCACGGTGCTGTCGAGCAGGACCAGGGCGATGCCGACCATCGACTGGGCGGCCGGAAGCTTGGACTGCCGCACCCGGGTGGCGAAGGGCGCATTGCCGTTCACCGAGGCCTGCAGCACGTGGAACACGCCCCATAGTCCATAGGCCGGCCGGTCGCCCAGGGCGCCCGAGGTCACGAGATGTTCGTAGCCGGCGAAGATGATGCTCTCGCGGTTCCCGGCGGCCCGCTGGGTCAGGCCGACCCGCAGCGCGGCGCGGGTGATCGGGTCGCCGCCGTTGGACGCGGCCAGCCAGGTCAGGGCCAGGTCCGCCTTGGCCTTTTCGGTGGGAGCGGCCTCCAGCGCCTTGGCGTCGGGCGCCGCGCCGGCTGCGGTCAGCCAGTCGATCAGCAGCGGCCAGTCCTGGATGGCGTCGATCCCCCAGAAGCGGATCCGCTTGCCGGCCGGCAGGGTCTGGTTCAGCGCGCGAACCTTCCGGACCTTGTCCTTGAACAGCGTGTTGCCCCACTGGGCGGCGTGGTCCCAATGGGCGAACACGCGGTCCAGGTCGGCCTCGTCGCCGGTGGTCAGGTAGCGGTTGAAGCGCTCGGCCTGGACCGGATCGATCTCGGCCAGATAGTCGCGCAGGCCGACCCTGCGATTGAGCTCGGTGAGGAGTTGCAGGTCCAGCGCCTGGGGCGCGGCTGAGCCGTGGCTCTCGCCCACCAGGAACAGGCGGGCGCGATAGACCGCGTTGGGCAGGCGAAGGGTGAAGGGGCCGGTGACCGGGCCCGAGACGACCACGTGGGCTTTCAGATAGTTGACCTTGGCCGGATCGACCACCTCGACGAGCGCCTCGGCCGGCAGGGCCGGCGGCATCTGGGCGCGGGCCGCGATGGGGACGAGAGAGAGGATCAGCGCGGTGATCAAAAGTCGCATGGGCCTTATACGCATGGACATGGCGGGTCGTTCAACGGTCGGCGCGCTTGATCGTCAGCAGGATGATCAGGGTGACCCCTTGCAGGAAGAGGATCAGCGCCAGCCAGGCGCCGAATGGCTGCTTTTTTGTCTTGTGGCGGAACACCGGCCGGGCCGGCAGGGCGCCGGGCCGCCGACCAGGGCCACCAGGGCCACCAGGGCCACCAAGGCGTGCTCGGGCACGCGCGATCGTCCGTCGATGCCGCCAGGTAGCGTCTTCCGCGCGGGTCTCACTCCCCGCGCTGCTCCCGCTTCGTCGCCCGGTAGGTCTGCTGCAGGGCCGCCAGGCGGCGGCGCTCGGTGTCCTTGATCACGCGGTCGGCCTTGTCCTCCACCGCTGCGAGTTCCAGGCCCAGCTTCTGGAAGTGGGCCCAGCGGGCGGGGTCGAGCGCGCCGCTGGCCAATGCGTCACGCACCGCGCAGCCCGGCTCCCGCACATGGCCGCAGTTCCTGAAACGGCAATTTCCCGCCAGACTCTCGATGTCCTCGAAGACCATGCTGAGGCCCTCATCGGCGTCGATCAAGCCCACCTCGCGGATGCCGGGGGTGTCGAGGATCAAACCGCCGCCCGGCAGCACGACCAACTGGCGATGGCTGGTGGTGTGGCGACCCTGGTCGTCGGACTCGCGGATTTCCTGGGTCGCCATCCGGTCCTCGCCCAGAAAGGCGTTGACCAGGGTGGACTTGCCGACCCCGGACGAGCCGATGAGCACGCAGGTCTCGCCCGGCGCCACCTGGGCCAGGAGTGCGTCGAGGCCCAGGCCTTGCCGGGCCGACACCGTCAGCACCTGGCAGCCCGCCGCCAGGGCTGCGACCTGCGCGGCCTGGCCCTGCGGGTCGTCGGAGAGATCGGACTTGGTCAGCACCACCACGGGCCGCGCGCCGCTTTGCCAGGCGGCGGCGAGGTAGCGCTCGATCCGCCGGGGATTGAGGTCGGCGTTCAGCGAGGTGACGACGAAGGCGACGTCGATATTGGCGGCGATGACCTGCAGCGTCTGAACGCTATCGGCCGCTCGTCGGACGAAAACGGTGCGGCGCGGCAGGATGGCGTGGATCGTGGCGGTGCGCTCGGCCAGGTTCGGCGACAGCGCCACCCAGTCTCCGACGGCGGGATGCCCCAGCTCCCGCGCCTCGTGCAGCAGGCGGCCGGACGGCTTGGCGCGAAGCTCGCCCTCATCGGTCGCCACCCCATAGCCGTCACGTTGCTGGACGACGACACGTCCGGGGACATGCCCCTCGCTCGCGTGCGGTTCAAAGGCCCGCCGCAGGGGATCGGACCAGCCATAGTGCTCGATCAAGGCGAGGGGCCTTTCCAGTGATGAGGCAGTCTAGCACCGAGGGGGACGTGTTGGGGACACACACTCATCCCACGACTTTGGCCGGGCCCCCACAAGCCATGGCGTGAGTGTGTGTCCCCGTCCGTGGCGCAGTCGTTTCTGGCCTCACATTCGCGCCGGTCGCCCTTGAGCCTGTCAGCGTCCAGGGGAGCATCCGGTCGCGGACATGCCCATGGGCATATCCGCGCCTCCACCCAGGCGCTGTGGATAACTTCTACTGGTAGCTCTGCAGCGGGCGCACTTCCAGCGTCTCGGCGGGGGCCGACGAGATCGCCTGGGCCGCCGCCAGGGCGCCGGCCGAGGTGGTGTAATAGGGCACCTTCATCATCAGGGCCGTGCGGCGGATCTCGAAGCTGTCTTCCAGGGCCTGCTTGCCTTCGGTGGTGTTGAATACCAGTTGGACGCCGCTGTTCTTCATCACGTCGACGATGTGCGGACGGCCTTCCAGCACCTTCTTGACCAACTCAACCTCGATGCCCTGCTCGGCCAGATAGCCGCGTGTGCCGACCGTGGAGAGCACCTTGAAGCCCGCCGCCTGCAGCAGGCGCACTGGCCCGACGATCCACGGGCGGTCGCTTTCCTTGACCGAGACAAAGGCCGTGCCAGAGGTCGGCAGGCTGACGCCGCCGCCCAGCTGGCTCTTGGCGAAGGCGCGGGCGAAGGCCGGGGCCAGGCTGTCCTCGCCCTCGCGGATCCAGTCCAGCCCCATGACCTCGCCGGTCGAGCGCATTTCCGGGCCCAGGATGGTGTCGACCCCGGCGAAGCGGGCGAACGGGAAGACCGCTTCCTTGACGGCGATATGGTCGTACGGCTTGTCGACCAGGCCGAAGCTGGCCAGCGTCTCGCCGGCCATGATCTTGGCGGCGATGGCGGCCACCGGCTGGCCGATGGTCTTGGCCACGAACGGCACGGTGCGCGAGGCGCGCGGGTTCACTTCCAGCACATAGATGCGGGGTTCGGCCGAGTGCGGCTCCTCGATGGCGAACTGCACGTTCATCAGGCCGCGCACATTGAGGGCCAGGGCCATCTTCACCGTCTGGCGCTTCAGCTCTTCCACCGTAGCGGCGCTGAGCGAGAAGGGCGGCATCGAGCAGGCGCTGTCGCCGGAATGGACGCCGGCTTCCTCGATATGCTCCAGCACTCCGGCCACGAACACGTCGGTCCCGTCGCACAGGGCGTCGACGTCCACCTCGGTGGCGCGGCTCAGATAGTGGTCCAGCAGGATTGGGTGCTCGAACGAGATCTCGCCGGTATTGGCGATGTAGCGTTCCAGGTGCTCGTGGTCGCGAATGATCTCCATGCCCCGGCCGCCCAGCACGTAGGAGGGGCGCATGACGAACGGGAAGCCGATCTGGTCGCCGGCGCTGCGGGCCTCGTCCCAGGTGCGGGCGATGGCGTTTTCGGGCTGGGCGATGTCCAGGCCGTTCAGCAGTTGCTGGAAGCGCTCGCGGTCCTCGGCCAGGTCAATGGCGTCGGGGCTGGTGCCCAGGATCGGAATGCCGGCGTCCTGCAGGGCCTGGGCCAGCTTCAGCGGTGTCTGGCCGCCAAACTGGACGATGACGCCGGCCAGCGTGCCGTTGGACTTCTCGACATCCAGCAGTTCCAGCACGTCCTCGGCCGTCAGCGGCTCGAAATACAGGCGGTCGGAGGTGTCGTAGTCGGTCGAGACGGTCTCGGGGTTGCAGTTGACCATGATCGACTCGACGCCAATCTGGTCCAAAGCAAACGCGGCGTGGCAGCAGCAATAGTCGAACTCGATGCCCTGGCCGATACGGTTGGGACCACCGCCCAGGATCACCGCCTTCTTGCGATCGGTGGGCGCGCTCTCGCACTCGGGAACCTGGCCCAAGGCGCCGGTCTCGTAGGTCGAATACATATAGGGCGTGGTGGCCGCGAACTCGCCGGCGCAGCTGTCGATGCGCTTATAGACCGGGCGGACGTTCAGGGCATGGCGGGCGGCGCGGACGGCGGTCTCGGTCGAGCCGGCCAGCTTGGCCAGGCGGGCGTCGGAAAAGCCTTGGGCCTTCAGGGCGCGGAAGGCGTGGGCTTCGGTCGGCAGGCCGCCGGCACGAATCCAGCCCTCCTGGCGGATCAGCTCGGCGATCTGGCGCAGGAACCACGGTTCGTAGGAACAGGCGGCGTTGACCTCTTCCACGCTCAAACCGTGGCGGAAGGCCTGGGCGATGACGCGCAGGCGGTCGGGGGTCGGGGTGCCCAGCGCGCGAATGACGGCGGCCCGGCCGGTGTCGGGATCATCGGCGCCGTGGATTTCAATTTCGTCGAAGCCGTTCAGCCCGGTCTCCAGCCCGCGCAGGGCCTTCTGGACGCTTTCCTTGAAGGTCCGGCCAATGGCCATGACCTCGCCGACCGACTTCATGGCGGTGGTCAGCAGGGGCTCCGAACCGGGATACTTCTCGAAGGCGAAACGCGGGATCTTGGTGACAACATAGTCGATCGACGGC
>JACMOF010000060.1 GCA_014378155.1 Caulobacter sp.
GCGGTGAAACCTCTCACCCTCCCACCGCTTCGCGGTGGGCCCCTCCCTCTCTCGAAGAGAGAGGGTTTCGCGCAGGCGCCTCACCCTCTGCTGAGGTTGGAAATGTGGCTTCTTGCCCCGCATCCGCCTCGGATGGGGCCACACCTTAAACCTTTGGAGGATCGGAGCTCTGGCGGCTGGCGGTGTCAAGGACCGCCTCTGGCGGCCGCGTCGCGGCGGCGCGGCGCGCCGTCCTTTACACCGTCGGACGGCGGAGCAGGCTCCGCTGAGGGTTTGAGGCGGGGCGTCGGCGATGCGCGTGGAGGGAAGAGGGGCTCAAATGGCGACCCCCACAAACCCGCTCATCCCGGCGAATGCCGTGACCCAGATGGGTGGCTTTGGGCCTGACGCCATCAGCTCTGAGCGCCTCCAACCCACTTCAACGCCATGGGATCTGGGTCCCGGCATTCGCCGGAATGAGCGGATTTTGGGATGGCTGGCGGCCTTTCTTCGCTCCCCCGTTGCGCGGGTGAGGAGAAGGCCGGCGCCTTCCGCGTCGTTGCGCGTTACCCCGCCATGACCAAGCCCACAGCGCTCCTCCTGGCCGCCGTCCTCGCCGCGCCGCTCGCCGCCCAGGCCGCCGCGCCGGCGGCCAATGTCAAGGCGGCGTTCGGCAATACCGTGCTGACCATCGACCCCGACGGGCGGTCGCGGAAGATCTGGCTGAAGCCTGACGGGAGTTGGACGGGCCTCAGCCGCCGGGGCCTGGACCTGGCCGGCAAGTGGAGCGTCAAGGGCGACAATGTCTGCCTGAAACAGTCCAAGCCCAAGCTGTTCGGCAGCCTGTGCGAGACCTTTCCGACCGACCCCGAGGTCGGCCTGACGTCCAAGGATCCGACGGGCAAGACGATCCAGCTGAAGCTGGTCAAGGGGCATGTGACGAAGTAGGCGGGCGTGGGATCACACCCACTTGCCCCCACCTGACCGCTTTGCGGTCTGTCCGCCCCCATAGGGGGCGGAGCTCAGGCGCATTTGAGCTCTTCCCCCTATGGCGGAAGACGATCGCGGAGCGATCCGCAGGGGGCAGTCTGTGCCCCCGGCTCACAACCGCCCCTGTGCGGCCGTCCTGGAGGGTGAGGATCGGAAACGTGCGTTTTTGTGCAAGGCGCTGATAGGGTTGGGGTCTATCTTGCGACAGGTGGGGATGGACGGCCGCCCTGTGGATAACTTCTGCCGTTTTTCCTCACCCTCTCCCTTTGGGATAGGGTTTCAGATGTGCGCCCCCCGCTAGCTCCACCCACCCCCCAGCGCCTTGTAGATCGCCACGACGTTGGTGTTGACGCCCGTCTCGGCCACGGTCAGCGAGTCTTCAGCGGCCAGCAGCGTGCGTTCGGCGTCGAGCAGCACGAGAAAGTCGATGCCGCCTTCCTTGTACTGGATCCGCGCCAGCTCGGCGGCGCGGCGGGAGGCGGCGGCCTGGTTGGTGAGGCTCACGAGCTGGGCCTGTTGCTGGCGGTAGCCGACCAAGGCGTTCTCCAGGTCCTCCAGCGCGCCCAGCACGGTCTGGTCATAGACCGCCAGGCTGGCGTCGTTGCGGGCCTGCGCCGCCTTCAGCCGCTGGTGGGCGCCGCCCAGGTCGAGGGCCGGCCAACTGACGGTGGGGGCCACCGACCAGGCCTGGCTGGCGCTGTTGCCAAAGCCGCCGGCCGAGCCCGACAGGAAGCCGATGAAGCCGGTCACCCGGACGCGCGGGAAGAGGTCGGCCGTGGCCACGCCCACCTTGGCGGTCTGGGCGGCCAGGCGGCGCTCGGCGGCCTGGACGTCGGGACGCCGGCGCAGCAGGTCCGTCGCATCGCCGATCGGCAGGGCAGTGATCAGCGGCGTGACCTCGCCAGTCGTGGCGACCAGGGTGGCGTCCAGGGCGCCGGGCCGCTGACCGGTCAGCACGCACAGCCGGTAGTTGGCGCGCTTCTCGGCGGTGATCAAAGCCGGGATCACCGCCTCGGTGGCGTTGAGGCGGGCCTGGGCGCTGGCGACGTCGATCGGGCTGCCGGCCCCGGCGTCGTAGCGCACCTTGGTCAGCCGCACCGTCTCGCGCTGGGTTTCCAGGTTGCGGTTGGCCACGGCCAGCCGGGCCTGGGCGCCGCGCAGTTCGAGATAATTTCGAGCGACTTCCGCGGCGATGGTCACCTGGGCGTCGCGCAGGTCGGCCTTGGCCGCCCCGGCCTCGGCCCGCGCCGACTCCACGCCCCGGCGAACGCGGCCGAACAGGTCGATCTCCCAGCCGGCGTCGAAGCCGCCCGTATAGGTCTCGCCCTCGACCCGCTCGCCGTTCGAGCCCGGCTGCTGCTGGTCGCTCTTCTGATAGCCGCCGCTGGCGGTGACCCGCGGCAGCTGGTCGAGACGCGCGTCCTTGAACAGGGCGCGGGCCTCGTCGACCCGGGCGACCGCGACCTTGAGGTCGAGATTGCCGGCCAGGGCCTGGCTGACCAGGCCATCGAGCACCGGGTCGCCGAACAGCTTCCACCAGTCCGCCTCCGGCTGGGCGGCGGAATAGGTGGCGGCCGGGGCGTTCTGCAAGACCACCGGCGCGGTGACCGGGGTCTTGTAGTCGGGACCGACGGCGCAGGCCGAGAGCAGGGTCATGCTGGCGAACAGGCCCAGCTGGACCCGGAGGTTTCGCCAACCGTAGTTGGGGGTGAGAACTTGAGACATCAGTGCGCCTCCACGGCGGTCGTCGGGGTTTTCGCCGCCTTCAGCGCCGCCTTGCGGGCGGTGTTGCGGCGGATGACGAAGTAGAAGATCGGGGTCAAAACCAGGCCGAAGACCGTGACGCCCAGCATGCCGGAGAACACCGCCACGCCCATGGCCCGGCGCATTTCGGCGCCCGCCCCGTGCGAGGTGACCAGCGGGGCCACGCCCATGATGAAGGCGATCGAGGTCATCAGGATCGGCCGCAGGCGCAGGCGGCAGGCCTCCAGCACCGCCTGCATCGGCGTGTCGCCGTGCTCCTCGCGCTCCTTGGCGAATTCGACGATCAGGATGGCGTTTTTACAGGCCAGCCCCACCAGCACGATCAGCCCGATCTGGGTGAAGATGTTGTTGTCGCCATGGGTCAACAGCACGCCGGCCAGGGCCGACAGCAGGGTCATGGGCACGATCAGGATGACGACCAGCGGCAGGGTCCAGCTTTCGTACTGGGCGACCAGCACCAGGAAGGCCAGCAGCACGCACAGTGGGAAGACATAGATCGCCGTGTTGCCGGCCAGGATCTGCTGATAGGTCAGCTCGGTCCATTCGAAGCCCATGCCGTTGGGCAGTTCCTGCTTGGCCAGGTCTTCCAGCGCCTTCTGGGCCTGGCCCGTCGAGTAGCCGGGGGCCGGGCCGCCGTTGATCTCGGCCGTGAGCACGCCGTTATAATGGCTCTCGCGGTCGGGGCCGGTGGCCTCCTTGAAGCTGACGAAGGCGCCCAGCGGGATCATCTGGCCAGAGCCGTTGCGGGTTTGCAGGCGCAGCATCTGCTCGGGCTGCATGCGGAATTTCTGGTCGGCCTGGACATTGACCTCGTAGGTGCGGCCAAAGCGGTTGAAGTCGTTGACATAGAGCGAGCCCAGATAGACCTGCATGGTCTCGAACAGGTCGGTCAGGCTGACGCCCGAGGCCCGGGCCTTTTCCCGGTCGATGCTGGCCTCGATCTTCGGCACCCCGACTTGGTAGGTCGAGAACACGCCGGTCAGGGCGGGGTCCTTGCGGGCCTTGTCGATCAGGTTCTGGGTTTGCTTGTTCAGCTCGTCGGGGCCGAGGCCCGCGCGATCAACGATCTGCATGCGGAAGCCGCCGATCGTGCCCAGCCCCTGCACCGAAGGTGGCGGGAAGACCGCGATCTGGGCGTCGGGAATGGCGCCGAACTTGGCGTTCAGCTGGCCGACGATGGCCGTGGCCGACATCGACTTGTCCTTGCGGTCCTTGAAGTCCGACAGCGGGAAGAACACCGCGCCGGAATTGGGGCTGTTGATGAAGCCGTTGGCCGACAGGCCGGGGAAGGCCACCGAGTGCTTGATGCCCGGCACCTTCATGGCGATGTCGCCCATCTGGCGGATCACGGCCTCGGTGCGGTCCAGCGAGGCGGCGTCGGGCAGTTGCACGACGGCGACCACATAGGCCTTGTCCTGCTGGGGCACGAAGCCGCCGGGGGTCTTAGCGAAGGCGCCGATCGTCAGCAGCAGCAGCAGGCCATAGATCACCAACCCCGCGGTCGACTTGCCCAGGGTGCGGCCGACATTGCGGACATAGCCGTTGGAGGCCTTGGCGAACATCCGGTTGAAGGGGTTGAACAGCCAGCCCAGGGCCGCATCGATCATCTTCTGGAAGCGGTCCTTGGGGGCGTCGTGGCTCTTCAGGAGCACGGCGGCCAGGGCCGGCGACAGGGTTAGGGAGTTGAAGGCCGAGATCACCGTCGAGATGGCGATGGTCAGGGCGAACTGCCGGTAGAATTGGCCCGACAGGCCGCTGATGAAGGCGGTGGGGATGAAGACGGCGCACAGCACCAGGGCGGTGGAGACGATGGGTCCGGTGACTTCGCTCATCGCCTTGCGGGTGGCCGCCGCCGGCTCCAAGCCATTGGCGATATTTCGCTCGACGTTCTCGACCACGACGATGGCGTCATCGACGACGATGCCGATGGCCAGGACGAGGCCAAACAGCGTCAGGGCGTTGAGGCCAAAGCCCAGCATCAGCAACACCGCGAAGGTGCCGATCAGCGAGACGGGCACGGCGATCAGCGGAATGATCGAGGCGCGCCAGCCCTGCAGGAACAGCACCACCACCAGCACCACCAGGATGATGGCCTCGATCAGGGTGTGGACCACCGAATTGATGGATTCCTGCACGAAGGCGGTGGTGTCGTAGATGATCTCGTAGTCGACGCCCTCGGGAAAATCCTTCTTCAGGTCCTTCATGGTGGCCTTGATGTCGGCGGCCATCTTCAGGGCGTTGGAACCGGGGCGCTGGAAGATCGGCATGGCCACGGCCGACTTGTTGTCGAGCAAGGAGCGCAGGGCGTAGTTGTTGGCGCCCATCTCCACTCGGGCCACGTCGCCCAGGTGGGTGATCTCGCCCTTGTCGCCCGAGCGAATGATGACGTCTCGGAACTGCTCCTCGTCGGTCAGGCGGCCGGGGGCGTTGACCGACAGCTGGAACTCGGCGCCGCCCGGGGTGGGGGGCGCGCCCAGTTGGCCGGCGGCGACCTGGACGTTCTGCTCGCGCAGGGCTTTCACCACATCGCCGGCCGTCATGTTCAGCGAGGCCAGCTTTTCCGGGTCCAGCCAGATCCGCATGGAATAGGAACCGGCGCCGAAGATCTGGACGTCGCCCACGCCATCGACGCGCTTGAGGCGGTCGCGAACGTTCAGCTGCGCGTAGTTGCTGAGGTACAGCATGTCGTAGCGGTTGTTGGGCGAGATCATGTGCACGACCAGGGTCAGGTCGGGCGAGGCCTTGTCGGTGGTGACGCCGATGCGCTGCACCTCCTGGGGCAGTTTCGGCAGGGCCTGGGCGACGCGGTTCTGCACCTGCACCTGGGCCTTATCGAGATCGGTCCCGAGCGCGAAGGTGACGGTCAGGATCATCGCGCCGTCTGAGGCCGACTGCGAGGACTGGTAGATCATCCCCTCGACGCCGTTGATCGCCTGCTCCAGCGGAGCGGCGACGGTCTGGCCGATGACGGCGGGGTTGGCCCCCGGATAGGCGGCGCGCACGACCACGGTCGGCGGCGCCACTTCCGGATATTCCGAGATCGGCAGGCGCGGCAGCGCCACGAGCCCAGCGATGAAGATGACGATCGACAGCACGGCGGCAAACCGCGGCCGACTGACGAAGAATTTGGAGAAGTTCATGAGCGGCGCCTTTTACGGGCGAAAAGGGGGAGGAGGCGAGGAGGGAGTAGGCGCACACGTTCCGCTCATCCCGGCGAATGCCGGGACCCAGATGGAAAGGCGGTGTGGCTGACGCCAGGCGCGCCGAGCTACTCTAACCCGCCCCATCGCTTGGGGATCTGGGTCCCGGCATTCGCCGGGATGAGCGGTTTAAAGGATCAGTTCTGGCCCACGCTGTTGATCATCGCGACGCGCTGGGGTGCGGTCTCGAACTGGCGCAGGTCGCCGGCCGTTTCGGTCTTGATGACCACCGGCTTTACGACATCGCCCGGCTTGACCTTCTGCAGGCCGCCGACGATCACCTTGTCGCCGGGCTTCAGACCGGTGCGGATGATGCGCAGGCTGCCGGCCAGCGGACCGATCTCAACGGGGCGGTACTCGGCCTTGTTATTGGCGCCGACCACCACGACGTAGCGCTTGCCCAAGTCGGTGGCGATCGCCCGGTCTGGGGCCAGGGCCACCACCTGCGAGGTGTCGCTGACCATCCGGATGCGGGCGAACAGGCCTGGGGTGAAGCGGCCGTCTGCATTATCGA
>JACMOF010000061.1 GCA_014378155.1 Caulobacter sp.
CCGCGTTCCTCCCAGTGCAGGGTGACGTGGTGGACGGCGCGAGGATCGGCATGCCAGACGACCGTCACCGAGCCCTCGGGCGTCGAGAGCGCGCCATATTTGGCGGCGTTGGTGGCCAACTCGTGGAACACCATCGACAGGGCCAGGGCGGCGTTGGGCGACAGGGCGACCAGCGGGCCAGCCAGCACGGTCTGGTCTTCGTAGGGCTCCAGCGTCTGGTGCAGGACCTCATGCAGGTCGGCGCCTTCCCAGGCGCTTTTGGTCAGCAGGTCGTGGGCGCGGGCCAGGGCCAGAAGGCGCTCGTTGAAGGCCGGCAGGCCGCGCACGTCGGCCGGACGTCCCAGGCTCTGGCGGGCCAGGGACTGGACGGTGGCCAGGGTGTTCTTCACCCGGTGGTTCAGCTCGTTGATCATCAGCCGCTGGCGTTGGCGGGCGCGGTGTTCCTCGGCCTCGCGGGCCCGAAGCTGGGCGGCGGCGTCGTGCAGGGCCGCGCGCACCTCGGCGTTCTCGCCGAGGCCGTCGGGAACGGTGGATACCGCTCCGCCGGCCGCCACGGCCTTGGCGTCGACCACCAGGCCGCGCACGGCCACGGAAATCTCGCGCGAGAACAGCAGGGCCAGGGTCGCGCCGATGGCCAGCAACACCAGGCTGGCCAGGGTCAGAAGACCCACCGACACCCAGTTGGCCCGGTCCAACTCGGCGCGCGGCACGCCGACGATGAACGTCCAACCGCTGGTCGGCGAGCGGCTGAAGGCCGATAGGGTGGGCGTGCCCTCCAGCGTCCGGCTCAGGATCACCCCGCCATTGCCCTGGGCTAGGGCGCGCTGCATGTCGCCGCTGGCCTTGCGGCCCAGGAAGCGGTCCTGATCGCGGGAGCGCGCCACGACCGAATTGCTTCGGTCGACGATGGTCGCCACCCAGGTCGGCGGAATGTTCTGGGCGGTGAAGATCGACGAAAAGGCCCTGGGGGACTGGACGTAGGAGAGGTCCTGCAACTTGCCATCGACGATAACCGGCATGTCGATGGACACGAAGGCCTGGTCGGGGCGGCCGGGCTGGACCAGGTTCGACACCGTGATGCGACCCGAGCGCACGACCTCCCAGCGATAGGCCGGCAGGCGGGAGGCGGGCAGGGGCGCGCCCGGCGGCAGCCTGGTGTCGAGAACCTGCCTTTGGCGGTCGAGCAGCACGATCCAGCCATCGCCGCCGTTCACCGCCGCCCGAGCCTGCCGTTCGAAGGCGGGGATGTCGCCCGCGCTCAGGGCCGGCGACACCGCCAGAGTCTGCAAGACGCTTTGTCCCTGGCCGATCTGCCGGTCGGTGGCCAGGGCCAAGGCGCGCGTGGTGGCGACCAGTTGCTGTTCGTAGCGGGCGCGGCTGTCGCCATATTCGGCCCGGCCCAGCAGGGCCATGAAGATCACGGCCGGAACCACCAGGCTCAGGGCCATCAACAGCAGGCGTCGCCGCACCGTACCGGCCGCCGTCACGCCGGCGCGGTCCGACGCCGGGCTGGTTTGGGCCGAGTGGGTTTGGACTGTCGCTTTCGCCAAACGGACGCGCTCACCCTAATATGTGTGTGACGCCAAGAGAGAATGCCGGCCGCGTCGGGTCAAGCGCTTAGGCGTATTTGGGACGCCGCGCGATCGTCGCGCAACCTTCGGCGGCGCTTGGAATTCATTCCCTAGCCCACGGCAAAGATGTCGGGGATTTTGGGAGACTTCACACCATGCGCATCGTCACCATCGCGGCCGTCGCCGCCCTCGCCCTGACCGCCACCGCCTGCGAGAACAAGGCCGAGGAAGCCCAGAAGGCCGCCGCCGCAAGCGACGCCGCCGCCATGTCCAGCAAACAGGCCGCAGCCGCCGCCGAGACCGCCGCCCAGGCCAGCGCCACCGCCGCCGCGACCGGCGACGAAGCCACCCAGAAGGCCGCCGGCGACGCCGCCGCCGCCGCGGGCGACCAAGCCGAGAAGGCTGGCGACAAGGCCGAAAAGGCCGGCGACAAGGCCAAGGACGCCGCCCACTAAGCGTTCGCCGTCGAAGACTGAAGGACCGGCCCCGCTTGTGCGGGGCCGGTCTTTATATTGCGCGGAGCAAACCCGGCTCGCGCCGCGTTGTTCTCGCATGACCAAGCCCCGCAAGACCCGCCGCAAGACGGCCACCGTCGTCGACGCGTTTTGCCTGGCCACGACGGCTGGAGAACTGGCCCTGGCCTCGTGGCAGGTGGTGGGCGCGCGCACGCCGATGATCGCCCAGGCTTTGCGCGACCCGATGCGCGGCGACTACGCCGAACTGACCAAGATGGTGTCCGAAAAGCCCCTGGCCTTCGCGCGCGGCGCGGCGGCGGGCGGCGCGGGTCTTTTGGCGATGGTGGCGGAATCCAATCGCTATCTCGGCGACGCCTGGAAGGCGCCGGGCCTCGGCGTCGTGGCTGCTCCTGTGGCCGCGCCCATGGCGGCGATGGCCTTTTGGGGACGAATGATGTCGCTAAGCATGGCCTGGCAGGCGGCGATGATCACCCCGGTGCACGCCGCCGCGACAGCCAATGCTCGACGCCTGGGACCCAAGGCCGTGTCGAAAACGAGCGTTTTCCCCTAGCCCTGAACCGGAAATGGCCTTCATCCTGGGTTTTCTGAACCGAAGGCGGCGCCTAGATCGCCTCGGAACCGCGCGAGGAGCCCTGTGAGCATGTCCGGACCCGCCGTCGATTTCGACCGCATGACCACCCTTGGCGACGTGGCGCGCTACCATCGCGATGTGCGCCCGGAGGCCACGGCCCTGGTGTTCGAAGGGCGCTCGACGAGCTTCGCCGACTTCGACCGCCACACCGACCAGGTCGCCAACGCCCTGTTGGCGGAGGGATTGAGCGCCGGCGACCGCATCGCCTATGTCGGCAAGAACAGCGACCACTATTTCGAGCTGCTGTTCGGCGCGGCCAAGGCCGGGGTGGTGCTGGCTCCGATCGGCTGGCGCCTGGCCCCGCGCGAGATCGCCTACATCCTCGGCGACGCCGAGGCCCGCATGGTGTTCGTCGGCCCCGAACTGATCGCCCATGTCCAGGACGTGGCGGCCCTGATTCTCGACCAGCCGCTGCTGATCGCCATGGAGCCCGGCGAGGACGGCCATCCCGACTTCGCCACCTGGCGCGACGCCGCCTCCGCCGATGCGCCGACCGCGCGGATAATGCCGGCTGATATCGCCCTGCAGCTCTACACCTCGGGCACCACCGGCCGCCCCAAGGGCGCGATGCTGACCCACGACAACATCCTGGGGCCGCGCAAGCTGGCCGCCGCCGCCGACATGGACTGGAACCGCTGGGGTCCGGACGATGTCAGCCTGGTGGCCATGCCGGTGGCCCATATCGGCGGCACCGGCTGGGGCGTGGTCGGCCTGGTTAACGGCGCCAAGGGCGTGGTGGCCCGCGAGTTCGACCCGACCAAGGTGCTGGACTTCATCGAGAAGGACCAGATCTCCAAGATGTTCATGGTGCCGGCGGCCCTGCAGATTGTGGTCCGCCTGCCGAGCGCCCGCCAGGTTGACTACAGCCGCCTAACCCACATCCTCTACGGCGCCGCGCCTATCCCGTTGGACCTGCTGCGCGAGTGTCTCGAGGTGTTCGGCTGCGGCTTCGTCCAGCAGTACGGCATGACCGAGACGACCGGCACGGTGGTCTATCTGCCGCCACAGGACCACGACCCGGCCGGCAACGCCCGCATGCGCTCGGCCGGTCTGCCGATGCCGGGCGTGGAGCTGAAGGTGCTCGGCGAGAGCGGCCAGGCCCTGCCGCCGGGCGAGGTCGGCGAGATCGCGGTCCGTTCGCCCGCCAACATGGCCGGCTATTGGAGACTGCCCGAGGCCACCGCCGAGACCATCGCCGCCGACGGCTGGCTGCGCACCGGCGACGCCGGCTATATCGACGGCGACGGCTATCTGTTCATTCACGACCGGGTGAAGGACATGATCATCAGCGGCGGCGAGAACATCTATCCCGCCGAGGTCGAAAGCGCCGTCTACGGTCATCCGCACGTCGCCGAGGTGGCGGTGATCGGCGTGCCCGACGACACCTGGGGCGAGGCGGTCAAGGCGGTGGTGGCGCTCAAGCCCGGCGCCCCGGCCGATCCGGACGACATCATCGCCTTCGCCCGCACCCGCATCGCCGGCTTCAAGGCGCCCAAGACCATCGACTTCGTCGAGGTCCTGCCGCGCAACGCCTCGGGCAAGATCCTGCGCCGCGAACTGCGCGAACCGTACTGGGCGGGCAAGGAAAGGCGCGTGAACTAGCATGGCCGACGGCGGTCGCCTGGCGAGCTTCGTTCAGGGTCTGATCCAGCCGGAGACCGGGCCACGCATCGACTTCCGCCAGCCGGCCGGCGAGCCCGCCTTGGCCGCCCCGGACTCGGTGTCGTGGCGGGTGTTCAAGAACCCGGTCTCGCTATTCGTCGGCGGCGTTGCGGCGGTGATCCTGGAACTCGCCGAGCCGCGCGTGCGCACGGGGGTCTGGCAATACAGCAGTTTTCGCACCGATCCCCTGCCGCGTCTCAAGCGCACGGGCCTGGCGGCGATGGTCACGGTCTATGGCGCGCGATCGGCCGCCGAGACGATGATCGCCGGCGTGCGGCGGATGCATGACCGGGTGGCGGGCTATACTCCAACCGGCGCCGCCTACCGCGCCAACGACGTCGAGCTGCTGGACTGGGTGCAGGCCACCGCCAGCTTCGGCTTCCTGGAGGCCTACCGCGCCTACGCCGCCCCGCTGACTGACGACGAACGCGACCGCTTCTACGCCGAGGCGGCGCCGGCGGCCGCCCTCTACGGCGCCGTGGGGGCGCCGGGTTCGGTGGTGGGATGGGAGGCTCAACTCGTGGCCATGCTGCCGAAGCTCGAGCGACACGAGATCGTGTTTGAGTTCCTGGACCTGATGCGCCAGACGGCGATCCTGCCAGCGCCACTACAAGGCCTGCAGGGCGCGCTGATCCGAGCGGCGGTGGCGATCACCCCGGCGGAGGTTCGGGCGGTCGTGGGGCTTGGGCCTGAGTGGGACCTGGGGCCGGTGGAGGGCCGGTTGGTGCGCTGGGCCGGCGCGGCGGCCGATCGTTTGCCAATCAAGGGCATGCCAGCGGTGGAGGCGTGCCTGCGGATGGGACTGCCGGCGGATTATCTGTATCGGCGCAAATGAGACCCTCTCCCCTCCGGGAGAAGGTTTCTAAGACTGCGCCGCCCGCTAGTCCGTATTCCCCTGGTGCTCCGTGCGGCCCTCGACCTCGGTGCGGGAGAACACCTCCTCCTGCCCGTCCTGCAACAGCTCCGCGGCGTTGTCGCGGTCCTGCTCGGCCTGGACCAGCACCAGCCGCAGGGCCTCGACCTCGGTGGGAGCCTCGACCACCATGCTGCGGAGCGGCGCCTGGGGCGGGGCGTCGCCCAGTCGGACATCAATGCGCCAGCGTACGGTCATGGGAGCCTCTTGTGGAATTGGACGTTCGTTCGCCCCACAGGTAACGCACCATTGCACTGGTCGGTGTTTCTGGCGAGGTTGCGCCAAAGCTTCAGTTAGGAAGATTCCATGGCGGATGGTGGCGGGCGGCAGGGCCTGGGTCGGCGCGAGTTCATGGCCGGCGCCGCAGGTCTGGCGGGGTTCGCCGTTATCTCGGTGGGGGCGGGAGCCGGCTCCGCCCGGGCGGCCTCGCCGCGCGTCGAGGCTCTGATCGTCCAGATGACCCTTGAGGAAAAGGCCGGCCAGCTCTCGTGCTATTCCGACACGATCCGTCCGCCGGTCGGCGACATCAATCCGGCGGTCAACGCCCGCAACACCCAGCAGATCCTGGCCGACACCCGGGCCGGCAGGATCGGCGTGCTGATGAATGGGGTGGGCGTCGAGGGCGCCTTGCTGGCCCAGACCGCCGCCGTCGAACAGTCGCGCCTGGGCATCCCGCTGCTGCTGGCCGCCGACGTGATCCACGGTTTCAAGACCATCTTCCCCATCCCCTTGGCCGAGTCGGCGAGCTTCGACCCTGTCCTGGCCGAGCGCACGGCCCGGGCGGCCGCCGTCGAGGCCAGCGCCCACGGCCTGCACTGGACCTTCGCCCCGATGGTCGACGTGGCCCGCGACCAGCGCTGGGGCCGGGGGGCCGAGGGCGCCGGAGAGGACGTGTTCCTGGGCGAGGTGATGGCCCAGGCCCGGGTGCGCGGCTTCCAGGGCCGCGACCTGACCGCCCCCGACAGCCTGTTGTCCACCGCCAAGCACTTCGCCGCCTATGGCGCGGTGATGGCCGGGCTCGATTACAACGCCGTCGACATCTCAGACGAGACCCTGCGCGAGGTGCACCTGCCGCCGTTCAAGGCCGCCTTCGACGCCGGCTGCCTGACGGTGATGTCGGCCTTCAACGACATCAACGGCGTGCCCTCCACCGCCAACCACCACCTGTTGACCGATGTCCTGCGCGGCGAATGGGCCTTCAAGGGCGTGGTGATCTCCGACTACACCGCCGACCAGGAGCTGGTGGCCCACGGCTACGCCGCCGACGACAGGGACGCCGCGCGGCTGGCGATCCTGGCCGGGGTGGATATCAGCATGCAGAGCGGGCTCTACAGCCGCTACCTGCCCGAGCTGGTCGCCCAGGGGCGCGTGCCGATGGCGGTCGTCGACGCCGCCGTGCGCCGGGTGCTGAGCCTGAAGGAGGCCGTCGGCCTGTTCGACCGGCCGTTCCGCTCGATCGACCCCAAGGTCCAGGCCGCCCAAACCGCCACCCCGGCGGCGCGGGCGCTGTCGCGGGAAGCGGGCGCGCGATCCATCGTCCTGCTGAAGAACGATGGCGGCCTGCTGCCCCTGGCGACCCAGGGCAAGCGCATCGCCCTGATCGGGCCGTTCGCCGAGGACCGCGCCAACATCCTGGGCCCCTGGGCCTTTTTCGGCGATCCGGGCCTGAGCGTCGACCTGGCCACCGGCATCCGCGAGGCCCTGGCCGATTCGGCGTCGCTGACCGTCGCCTGCGGCTGCGAGGTCGAGGCCACCATCCCCGGCGGCTTCGACCAGGCAGTGGCGGCGGCGCGGGCGGCCGACATCGTGCTGCTGGCGGTCGGCGAGGGGCAGAACATGTCCGGCGAGGCCCAATCGCGCACCGAGATCGGCCTGCCGCGCGTCCAGCAGCAGCTGGCCGACTTGGTCGGCGCGGTGGGCAAGCCGACGGTGGTGCTGCTGCGTCACGGGCGGGCCCTGGTGCTGGAGGGGGCCGTCAAGGCCGCGCCGGCGATCCTCGCCACCTGGTTCCTGGGCAGCGAGACCGGCCACGCGGTGGCCGATGTGTTGTTTGGCAAGGTCAATCCGTCGGCCCGCCTGCCGGTCAGCTTCCCGCACGAGAGCGGCCAGGAGCCGTTCTTCTACAATCACCGCACCACCGGCCGGCCCGCGCCCCAGGCCGACGACAGCCAGGAGTACAAGGCCCGCTGGCGCACCACCCGCAACGAGGCGCTCTATCCGTTCGGCCATGGCCTGGGCTATGCGCCGTTCGCGCTCAGCGATGTGCGGTTGTCGACCACGCGCCTGGCCTGGGACGACAAGCTGACCATCACCGCCAATGTCACCAACATGGGCAAGGTGGCGGGCGAGCATGTGGTCCAGCTCTATGTGCATGACCGGGTCGCCAGCCGCACTCGGCCGGTGCGCGAGCTGAAGCGCTTCATCCGGGTGGCCCTGAAGCCCGGCGAGAAGCGCGAGGTGCGCTTCAGCCTGGAGCGCGGCGCGCTGATGTTCTTCGGCGAGAACGATCGCTGGATCGCCGAGCCGGGGATGTTCGACCTGTGGGTGGCCAACAACGCCGTGGATGGCTTGGCGGCGAGTTTCGAGTTGTTGGGGGGATGAGCGGATTTGTGGACGCTATTTGACATCTCGAGCCCCACCCATCATTCATCCTACAAATAAAGTCCCCGGAGTTCGCGAGGCCCCATGACCGCCGCCACCCCCATCCGCGTGGCCCTGATCGGCCTGGGCAAGATTGCCCGTGACCAGCACCTGCCGGCCATGGCCGCCGACCCGTGCTTCGAGCTGGTAGCGATCGTTAGCCGCCACGCCGAACAGCCGGGCCTACCCAGCTTCCACACCCTCGATGAGTTGCTGGCCAGCGAGGTCGCCTTCGACGCCGTGGCGCTGTGCACCCCGCCCCAGGTGCGCCACGGCCTGGCCCGCCAGGCGCTGGAAGCGGGGAAGCACGTGATGCTGGAAAAGCCCCCCGGCGCGACGCTGAGCGAGGTCGAGGACCTGCGGCAGTTCGCGCAAGCGAAGGCTGTCACCCTGCAGGCCACATGGCACTCGCGCCACGCCCCCGCCGTCGCCCCCGCGCGCGACTGGCTAGCCGGCCGGAGGATCAGCGCCGCCCGCATCATCTGGAAAGAGGACGTCCGCGTCTGGCATCCCGGCCAGGACTGGATATGGGAGCCGGGTGGCTTGGGCGTCTTCGACCCCGGCATCAACGCCCTGTCGATCGCCACCGCCATCCTGCCCCGGTCGTTCTTCCTGACCAGCGCCACCCTGCACGTTCCCGAGACCCGCCAGTCGCCAATCGCCGCCGAGCTGGACTTTGTCGACACGGCGGGCGTGCCGATCACCGCAGTGTTCGACTTCCTGCAGACCGGCCCGCAGAGCTGGGACATCGAGGTCGACACCGACGGCGGCGCCCTGCGGCTGTCGCACGGCGGGTCCAAGCTTTGGATCGACGGCCTCCTGATGCACGAGCAGCCAGAGGCGGAGTATCCGAGCCTCTACACCCGGTTCGCCGAGCTGATCGCGACCGGCGCGTCGGACGTCGATGTCACGCCCCTGCGGCACGTGGCGGACGCTTTCCTGCTGGGACGCCGCGTCGCCGCTCCCGCCTTCGTGGAATAGCAAGGTCGCGCCGCCCTGCAACCTGGGCGACGTTCTCTTGCATAGAAGGGGCCCCGGACGTTAGGTACCGTCCGGAGCGTAACGTTGACGGCCGACCAGGGTGTCGGAACGAGCGCGCGGCCTGGGGAGAGATTAGGCGTGAAGTTCCTGGACGCCCCCTTGCCGCCGCCGCTGGCCGCCGCCTTGCGAGCTTGCAAGCCGCACTTCATGGCCGCGGCGGTGTTCAGCGCCATGATCAATCTGCTGCTGCTGGCCCCGACCATCTACATGATGCAGGTCTATGACCGGGTCGTGCCGACCGAGGGCCGCCTCACCCTGCTTTACCTGACTCTCGTTGTGGCCTTCGCCCTGGGCACCCAGACGGCGCTGGAGTCGGTGCGTTCGCGCTTGCTGACCCTGGCCGGCCTGCGCGTGGATCGCCTGCTGGCCGGCGACATCCTGCAGAGGCTGATGAGCGCCCTGTCGCCCGGCTCGTCGTCGCAGGGCATGCGCGAGTTCGACATCGTTCGCCAGGCCCTGTCCGGCCCCATCGCCATCGCCGCCTTCGACATCCCCTGGACACCGATCTACGTGATCGTGGCCTTCATGATCCACCCGGCCCTCGGCGCGATGACCATCGTCGGCGGCGCGATCCTGGTAGCCCTGGCTGTCCTCAACGAGCGCGCCACTCGCCTGCGGGCCCGCGAGGCGTTCTTGGCCCAGGCCCAGGCCTATGCCTCGCAAGAGGCCGTCGCCGCCAACGCTGAGGTGGTGCGCGCCCTGGGCATGCGCGGCGCCCTGGGCGAGCGACAGTTGGTCGACCGCCGCAAGGGCCTGGACCTGACCGCCAAGGCCCAGTTCACCGGCGGCGGCTATTCGGCGGCCACCAAGTTCACCCGAATGTTCCTGCAGTCGGCGGCCTTGGGCCTGGGCGCCTGGCTGGCGGTGGACCGGCAGATCTCGGCGGGTTCGATCATCGCCGCCTCCGTGCTGATGAGCCGGGCCCTGCAGCCGATCGAGCAGATGGTCGGCGCCTGGACCACGGTGGGCCAGGCGCGCGGCGCGCTCAACAACCTGATCAAGCTGTTTCCAGCCCAGAACCTTGAATTGCCGAGCACGCTGCTGCCAGCGCCCTCGGGACTCCTAACCCTTGAGCAGGTGGTGATCCGCGCGCCCGGCGATGGCCCACTTTTGCTGCGCGGCGTGTCCCTACGCTTGGCGCCGGGCGAGATCCTCGGGGTTGTCGGCCCTAGCGGCGCCGGCAAATCCACCCTGGCCCGCGTGACCGCCGGCGCGATCACGCCCGACGCCGGCGCGGTTCGGCTGGACGGCGCCAAAATGAACGATTGGGACGGCGATCGCCTTGGGCGGTTCATCGGCTATCTGCCGCAGGACTCCGCCCTGATCGCCGGTTCGATCAAGGACAATGTCTCGCGCTTCGCGGCCTGGGCGGGCGGTGATCCCGCCGTCATCGACGCCGCCGTGGTGGCAGCCGCCCAGGCCGCGGGCGTGCACGAGCTGATCCTGCGTTTCCCCAATGGCTACGACACCGTGCTCGGGCCGGGCGGTCGCGGTCTGTCGGCGGGTCAAGCCCAGCGCGTGGCCCTGGCCCGCGCCCTCTATCAAAGTCCGCCGCTGCTGGTGCTGGACGAGCCCAATTCGGCGCTCGACGCCGAGGGCGAGGCGGCGTTGAACCAAACGATCCTGGCCGCCAAGGCCCGGGGAGCGGCGATCATGATCATCGCCCACCGCACGGGCATCCTCAACATCGCCGACCGCCTGCTGGTTCTGCGCGACGGACAGGTCGAGCGGATCGGGCCGCGAGCCGAGGTCATCGCCCAGATGGCTGCGGCCGCCAAGACCCCGCCCCGTCCTGCCACCAACGGCAACGCCATGTCCCTGCGGGCCGCCAAGCGATGACCGTGCCGTCTCCCAACACCGCCCTGGCGACGGCGCGGATTTCTGACGATCCGGCCCTGATGATCCGTCTCGGCGCGGTGGTCGCTGGCGTGTTCTTCGTCGGCTTCCTGGGCTGGGCGGCGTTCGCGCCGCTGGACGCCGGGGCCTATGCCCACGGCGTGGTCGCCGTGTCGGGCAACCGCCAGGCCGTGCAAAATCGTGAAGGCGGGGTGGTTACCGGCATCCGGGTCAAGGAAGGCCAGACCGTGGTCAAGGGCCAGATCCTGGTCGAGCTGTCGGCGTCGGAACTGCGGGCCAGCGAACGCGGCATGACCGGCGAGATGTTGACCCTTCTGGCCCAGCGCGCCCGCCTGGTGGCCGAGCGCGACCGCCGCCCCACGATCGCCGTCCCGCCGGAGTTCGCCACGTTGGCGCCCGAGGACAAGCCCCTCGCCCAGGACTCCCTGCGCCTGCAGCGCCAGCAGTTCCAGGCCCGTCGCGGTTCGCTGAACACCCAGCGCGGCGTGCTCAACCAGCGCGTCCTTCAGTTGGGCCAGCAGACCAACGGCGCCGAGCGCCAGCTGGACGCCAATCGCG
>JACMOF010000556.1 GCA_014378155.1 Caulobacter sp.
CCCAGCGCATGGGCTACCCGCCCCGGGTCGAGGGCGCGTCGTGCCCGCCTCCCGAGGAAGGGTCGCTGAACGGGTCTCCGGCCGATTGCGCCAAGAGTTCGTCGCGGTCGTGATCGCGCCCGCCCGCCCCCGAAAAAGGGGCCGGCTCCTCTCGGAACCGGCCCCTTCCCCAGGCTCAGCTCAAGTCGGCTAGAACTTGAAGCGCAGGCCCACCTTGTAGGTGCGGCCGATCAGGCCGGCATAGTGCCAGGTGGTCAGGAAGTTCGGCGCGCTGGCATAGGCGCCGGGCGCGATGGGCGCCCGGGCGTCGAACAGGTTGCCGACATTGACATAGGCCGTGACGCTGTCGGTGATGTCCGCCGAGGCGTTGGCGTCCACATTGATGAAGCGCTTGATCGTGCAGAACTTGTTGGCCGCGGCCGTGTTGGCGGTGCCGCCATACGGGTTGCCCGGGACGCATTCGGTGCTGCCGTTGGTGTCGGCGGCGACCGACTTGATCGAGCCGACATAGTAGGCGGTGGCCGACAGGGTGTAGCGGCCGAAGTCGACCGTGTTCTGCCAGTTGCCCTTCCAGTCCGGCGTGCCGTTGCCCGACGACAGGTCGTACGGGCCCAGGGTGCCGGCGTACTTCTGCACTTCCTTGGCGGTGTGCAGGTCGTACTTCAGGACGTGAGTGACTTCGATGCGGCTGGTCCAGTTGATCGAGTCGGTAACCGGAACCTTGGCGGTGGCCGAGAAGTCGACGCCTTCGGTCTGCGCGTAGTTGGCGTTGACATAGGGCACGTTGATGATCAGCACGCGCGGCAGGGCGGCGGCGAACAGCGGGTCGGGAGCGTCGACCACGTTGCACGAATAGCCGGCGCCCACCGCGGCGACGGCGGCGCAGCCGGCGGTTTGATCGGCGGCCGCGTAGTAGGCGTCCTTGGCCTTGCTGACGTCCGGACCCGAGATGATCAGGTCGGACTTCTTCACGTTGTAATAGTCGACGGTCAGGCTGAGCCAACGAGTCGGCTCGGCGATCGCGCCCAAGGTGAAGCTGCGGGAGGTTTCAGGCTTCAGGTCCGGATTGCCGGCCACGCCGCGACCCAGGCTGTAGGACTGCGAGTACGGATTGGTGGTGCCGCCGTGCGCGGCCTGGAAGTTTGCCGGCGGAGTGGTGGTGACGAAACCGGCATATTGCGAACGCGGGCCCGATTCAGCGAAGGTCGGCGCGCGGAAGCCCTTGGAATAGGTGCCGCGGAACGCCAGTTGACGCAGCGGCGTGTATTTCACGCCGAACTTCGGCGAGAAGTGGCTGAAGCCTTCCGAATAGTGGTCGTAGCGACCCGAGACGTTGACTTCGATCTGCTCGGTCACCGGGGCCAGGACTTCGAAGAACGCGGCCGAGACCGTATGCTTGCCGAAGGCCGAGGCAGTGGTCAGGGCATAGGTGTCGAGGCGGGCGTTCTGGTTATTGTTTTCCAGCAGCTCCTTGCGCACCTGGCCACCGACGGCCAGTTGCACGTCGCCGCCCGGCAGGGCGAACAGCGACTTGGTGATCGACGCGTCCAACGACATCATCGACGAGTGCGACGGGGTCACCTTGTCGGGCGAGATGAAGGCGCGCACCGCCTGGGTGTTCGACGACGGCGTGACGAAGTTATAGGCGCCGGTGTTCACGGCGCTGAGGATGCTGGCGATGTTCAGCAGGCCGTGTTGCGTGATCTCGAGATTGTCACGCGCGCCGACGGCGTCGATCTGCCAG
The DNA here is from genome assembly GCA_014378155.1 of Caulobacter sp. Classification (GTDB taxonomy): domain Bacteria; phylum Pseudomonadota; class Alphaproteobacteria; order Caulobacterales; family Caulobacteraceae; genus Caulobacter. Next base: position 1,745 of record JACMOF010000556.1, read on the forward strand.
TTCCAGTCGTCGCCGAAGCTGCCCTTGATGCCGGCGGCGCCGCGGATGACTTCGTTGGAACGATCGCTGCCGGCGGGAAGATCGCCAAACAGATAGTAGATGCGGGCGGCGCCGTTGGCCGGATCTGCGGCGAAGGTGGTGGCGAACGGATTGTTCGGGTTCAGGCGACGACCGGGAGCGGTGAGGTCGGTGGCGCAGTTGACGCCGGTGTTACAAATATAGACCGGCAGGACGATGCCGGGGTTGCTCGAGGCCAGGGCGGGGGCGCCGCCGAAGGGTTGCGTCTGGCGGATGCCGGTTGGCGCGCCCTTGATGCTGACATAGCTGTTCGAGTAGCTGCCGGTGGCATAGGCCTCGATATTGTCGGCCAGTCGCACGCTCAGGCGGCCGTTGAAGGCGTAGCGCTTCTGATACGGCGCGATTTTACGATAGGTGTCGATCAGGTCCCACTTGCAGCCGGTGCCGTTGGCGGTGGCCGTAGCCTGGGTGAACGTGCCGTTGGGGCAGGCGCCCAGATCCAGGGACTGGTAGGACGTCGTCAGCGGCGCGCCGACCTTGCCGGCCAGCGGATTGTTCAGGTCCGACTGGCTGACGCGGGTCACATTGGCGGTCGGGGTGGCCGTGGTCATGGCCGAGTCAGCGGTATTGTTGTCGATGCCGCCGATCGAGCTCAAGTCCTGGGTGTTGAACGGGAAGCCGCGGCTGTGGCTCGAGACCCGGTCGTTGGTCTGGTATTCGCCGTTGATATAGACGTTCCAGCCGCTGGCGGCGTAGTCGCCGAAGCCCAGGGTCAGGTCGCCGCGCCGATGCTCGGCGTCATTCTGAGCGCTTTGGCCGGCTTCGACGCTGCCGGCGACGCCGACGAAGGTCTTCTTCAGCTTCAGGTTCACCACGCCGCCGATGGCGTCGGCGCCGTACGACGACGAGGCGCCGTCCTTCAGCACTTCGACGCGGTCGATCAGGCTGAACGGGATGCTGTTCAGGTCGACATAGGCGTTGTGGCCGTCGTCATTGATCGGGAAGTTGGTCGAGCGCAGGCCGTCGACCAGCACGAGGGTCGAGGAGACGCCCAGGCCGCGCAGCGAGACGGCCGAGCCGCCGGCGCTGAAGCCACTTTGGAAGCCGGTGCCGATCGAGCCGGCGCCATCGGCCGAGATCGAGCGGATGGCGTCCGAGGCGGTGGTGATGCCGGCGCGTTGCAGGTTTTCCGAAGTCAGCACAGTGACGGGCGACGGGGTCTCGGTATCGGTGCGGCGGAACAGCGAGCCGGTGACGACGATTTCTTCGACGGCGTTAGCGTCCGGCGCGGGCGCGGTCTGGGCGGGCGCGGTCTGGGCCACGGCCTGGCTCACGCTCAGCAAGGTTGCGGCGGCCACGCCGCAAATCATCGTGGAGGCCAAAAGGCGCTCCCGAACGGTTTTGATGGTCAAGTTTAGTTCCCCCAATCGGCCCCGTGTCACGAATGACACCTCAGAATCGGCGCCGGCTGCAGTTTTCCTGGCGGCGATGGGAGAGGAGCTATGGGGGAGAGGCACGGTCGGTCAATTTACATTGCGGTAATGAAACAGTTCGTTGAAAATTGTCTCATTATGGTCACATACCGGGCGCTCCTAGGTGCCGGCCGATCGCATCCCAGGTAAATTCTATCTCCTACGACCCAGCATTGTTTTCGGGCGCGGTATTGTCGCTCTGATCGACAGTCCCGAGCCGGCCTACAGGCCCCGCTTCAGCCGCTCTCGATACGCCCCCGAGCTCGCCAGATAACCCTCGGCGTCGCCATAGGCCTGGAAGTCGCGGTAGCGCTCGTGGCTGCCCTTGACCTTGAGGGCGTGCTTGATCGGGCACCAATATTGCTCGGTGCGGGCGGTGACCTCGCGGGCATAGGCGATGACGCCGTTGCCATAGCCGCAGAAGGCGCAGTTGAGCTTCTGCATCAGGTTCAGATAGCCCAGCCGGTGGCGGTCGATGACCACATAGTCCGAACGCTTGACCCGCATGATGTCCCAGGCGGTGAAACAGCCCAGCTGGTAGAGGCTGATGCTGACATCGAGGATCACCAGCGGCAGGACCATGCCGTAGATCAGCGGCATGGTCAGCAGGGTCGGCAACGGCACGCGAGCCAGGCCCAGGGTCTTGCGGTGGACCTTCTGGCGACGCAGAGCGTCGGCCTTGAAACAGGGCTTGCCGACCGCATCCCGCTCGACCGCGTGCTTGGCGTCATGATCCGTGGCCCGCGCGGCGAAGGCGGCTTCGATCTGCGCCTCGACCTCGCGCAGACGGTCGATCAGATGTTCGAGGGACTCGGCCATGGCTTGGGGAACTCCGGATGGCGCAGCATGGCGCGAGTCGGGGCGAATATATCCGCCCCTGTGACGAAGGGCTGACGGCGCCGCTCTTGCTGAGCTTTCCCCACAACGCTCCATTTCGAGACAAGGCCCTCGCCATGTTCGCCAAAAAAACCGCCCCTTCCGCTCCCGCCTTCACGCCACTGGCCCAGATCGAGCCGACCCCGCAATTAGCCATGGCCCCGACGCCGACGCCGACGCCGCGCCCCAAACCCGCCTCGATGATCGCCCAGGGCGTGGCCATCAAGGGCGACGTGCTCGGCGACGGCGAACTGCACCTGGATTGCGTGATCCAGGGCGACATCCGGGTCGGCAAGCTGGTCCTGGGCCCCAACGCCCGGGTCGAGGGTACGCTCTACGCTCAGGTCATCGAGATCCACGGCCGGGTGACCGGCGCGGTCTCGGCCAAGCAGGTGCGGCTCTATGGGACGGCCGTGGTCGATGGCGACATCACCCATGAACAGCTGGCCATGGAAACCGGCGCGCAGTTTCAGGGCCGCAGCCTGAAGTTCCAGCGCCCCGCGCCCGCCGCTGCCGCCCCCGTCGCGCCGCAGCCGCAGCCGCAGCCGCAGCCGCAGCCGCAGCCGGCCAGTGGTCACACCCCCGCCATGGCTGTCTATCCCGGCTAGAGCATCTCCCGACCTGACTGCGTCAGGCCGTGAACTCTAATATTTTGTTTTGACGCATTTTTCTTCACGCGAACCGGAACCACTTCCGCTCGAAAAATGCTCTGGAGCCTCGCCGGACCCGGTGAAGGCTCCAAGGGTTGCAACCCTTGGCGCTTCAAAGACCTTAACTTCAAAAGGTCACACGCCGGGGAGGTTCCGAATGCCGCGCTACGCCCTGAATTCGAGCCTGGCGATCATGGTCGCCTCCGGGCTGATGGGTCTGGCCGCCTGTTCGCGCACCGATGACAGGCCGGTCGCGCCGGGCGGAGCGGCCGCGTCGCAGCAGGCAGCTCCGGTCGCCGGCGGGCCCCAGACCCCCAGGCCGGGCCTGTGGACGACCGTAACCAAGACCCCGGCCGGCGAGGAAACCACCGCCCGGTGCGTTGGCGAAGGCTACGACCCCGGCGCCGACGCCGTCCAGAAGGCCAGCCCCTGCGGCAAGCCCACCCTCACCCGGACGGCGGACGGCTTCCACATCGACCAGGCGTGCAAGCACAAGGGCGTCGACTACGCGCTGTCGGGTGTCGTCAGCGGCGACTTCACCACCACCGCGACCACCGACCTCAACCTGACCCTGGGGGCCTATGGCCGCAAACAGACCCTCAAGATGCAGGCGGTCAGCACCTATCAAGGCGCCTGCGATCCAGCGACCTGGAAGCCTAAAACCTAGGCGCGACATCGTCCCGGTCAGGATTAAGTGTCCTCAGCGCCACAGCATCGGAGCGATCGCACGGGTCGCGCCGCCCGCCGGGAACGGCGAGGGTCGCCGTGGCTTGTATTTGCAAGGCCGGCGCTGTTTGCGCCGCCGGTGGAGCCAAAACACCCATGAGTGGTCCCCATCTGACCGTTGTCCCCGACAAAGGCGTCGATCCGGTCGAGGTCTATAACTTCAGCCGTGGGCCGGAGACCACGACCCAGCGCGTCCGGCGTCTGCAGGATGAAGCCCGCATGCTGGCCCGCGAGCAGGTTGAAGCCATGGCGCGCGACCTGGAGGACCTGGCTCAGCGGGCGCGCGAGATCGCGGAAGGCGGCGAGGCCTATGCGGTGGGGATTCGCGAAATGGCGTCGCGCCTGGCGTCGGATCTTCCGCAAAAGGCCCAGAGCCTGAAGGCCATTCTCGAGCGCTCGTCCAAGGGCTAGAGCATTTCCCGACCTGACTGCGTCGGGGTGTGAGCTCTAATCTTTTGTTTTGACGCATTTTTCTTCACGCGAACAGGAACCACTTCGCTCGAAAAATGCTCTAGAGCGCAAGGCCCTCCCGCCTCCGACGGGGGGGAAGGAGGCCGAAGGGTCGAGGCTCGCCCGCCGGTCTGGTGGGGGACGGGGCGGCGGGCCCACGGACGATGACGCGGAAAGCCGTACTGGTCGGGCCTGTCGGCCGGA
>JACMOF010000062.1 GCA_014378155.1 Caulobacter sp.
CGGCCAAGTCGTGCGTGAACAAGGTCCTCCCCCTGTGGGGGAGGTGTCGGCGAAGCCGACGGTGGGGGGAGTGATCGGATGACGGCCGGACCTGCGATCGACGATCCAAAACCTCCCCCCACCGATGGCTGCGCGATCGCCTCCCCCACAGGGGGAGGGCCTTTCTTACCGCTTGATCTGGCCCGCCAAATATTTCCGGATTGCCGCCCCGTAAGGCGGCCGAAGCGCCAGCATCGGGCCGATGTCCTTCTTCAGCTGCTGGAACACCGCCTTTTTGTGGCTGAACTCCATGAAGCCGTCGCGGCCGTGATAGCTGCCCATGCCGGCAGGGCCGACCCCGCCGAACGGCAGGTCTTCCTGGGCGACATGGAAGATCACGTCATTGACCGTCACCCCGCCGCTGGTGGTGGGGTCCAGCACCATGTCGCGTACGGCGTCGTCGGTGCCGAACCAGTAGAGACCCAGCGGCCGGTCATGGCTGTTGATATAGTCCACCGCCTCCTCAACCTTGCCATAGGTCTTGACCGGCAGCAGTGGGCCGAAGATTTCGTCCTGCATCACCGTCATGTCATCGGTCGGATTGAGGATCAGGGTCGGCGGAATCTTGCGATGCTCCTGCTGGCTGAGGTCTTCGCCGGCCGGGTTGATCTCGACGATCGTCGCCCCCTTGGCCCGGGCGTCGTCGACGTGGCCTTTGATGCGGTCATAGTGACGCTGGGCGACCACAGCGGTGTAGTCGGGATTGTCCTTCAGGGTGGGGAAGCTGCGGCCCACGGCGGCCTTGGCCTCGGCCACGAAGCTGTCGATCTGGTCGGCCGGGGCCAGCACATAGTCAGGCGCAAGGCAGATCTGGCCGGCGTTAAGGGTCTTGCCCGCCATGATGCGCCCGGCCGCCACGGCCATGTCGGCGCCGCGCGACAGGATCACCGGGCTCTTGCCGCCCAGTTCCAGGGTCACCGGCACCAGGTTCTCGGCCGCCGCCCGCATCACGTGGCGCGCCACCGAGGTGGCGCCGGTGAAGATCAGGTGGTCAAACGGCAGGCTGGTAAAGGCCTGGCCGATGTCGGGTCCGCCGGTGATTACCGCAATCTCGTCTTCGCTGAACGCCTTGGCGAACATCGTCTTCATCAGCTCGGAGGTGATCGGCGTGAATTCCGAGGGCTTGATCATCGCCCGATTGCCGGCCGCCAGCACCCCGGCCAGCGGCGCGAAGGTCAGGTTGATCGGGAAATTCCACGGGCTGATGATCCCCACCACGCCCTTGGGCTGGTACTGGACCTCCGCCTTGGCCCCAAACAGGCCGAGGATCGCTGGCGTGGTCTTGCGCTTTTCCGGGCGCATCCACTTGGTCAGGTTTTCCTTGGCGTGTTTGAGCGGGCCGATCGAGGCAGCGATGTCGGTCAGGCCCGTGGCGTCCTTCGAACGCGACCCGAAATCGGCGTTCAGCGCATCAGCGATCTCGCCCTGGTGATCGACCAGCAGTCCGATGCAACGGTCCAGCCATTCGATACGACCTTGCGCCGTTGGGGCGCCTTGTCGCAGGTGCGCGGCCCTCTGCAAGTCCAGCGCCCGCGACAGCGTGGCTTTGTGCGATTCAAGGTCGAGGTTGGCGGGCGCATTCACGGTCAGGTTCCTCCAAGCGGCCGAACGGCTCATCTTATCAGCGTTCACCATGGCGGCGACACGAAGAACACGCAAGTGAACGTCGTTCGTTCTTAACGGCTCGTTTGAACTCTTCAGCTTAGATAGCTGCACTTGGCGCGCGTCCGGGGCGGACGCCGCGCTATTCGAGGATAAGAAATGTCCGACGTCGAGATCACACTGCGCGGCCCAGAGGCCTATAAGATCGCCGGCCGCGCGCTGGCCCTGATGGAACGTCACCAGGTCTGGCCGACCGCTCTGAATTTCGAACTGTGGACCCACTATGTCGCCGATCCCGATGGCGCCCTGGCCCGGGAATTGACCCGACTGATTTCGCTGGGCGAGCCGCTGACCGAACTGCTTAGCGAGGAACTGGCCGCCGCCTACCTGCCCAAGGCCAAGCTGAACGAACAGATCCGCGACGCCGGCGACCTGCTGAGCAAGGAACTGGAGTCGGTCTCCAAGGCCATCCAGAACGCCCAAAGCTCCAACCCCCCCTACTCCAAGACCCTGGCCACCGCGACCAAGACCCTGGACGGCTCCGACGACCTCGACCGCATCAAGACCGTGGTCAGCGACCTGTCGGAAGCCACGCGCCGGGTCCAGAAGGAAAACGAGTCGCTCGAGACCCGCCTGGCCGAATCGACCGCCGAGGTCGATCGCCTGCGCGAGCATCTGGAACAGGTGCGCCGCGACGCCACGACCGACGGTTTGACCAATCTGGCCAACCGCAAGGCCTTCGACGAAGAGTTCGAACGCGCCTGTTCGGAGGCCGACGAAGCTGGCACCACCATCTGCCTGGCCGTGCTCGACATCGACCATTTCAAGCGCTTCAACGACACCTGGGGCCACCAGACTGGCGACCAGGTCATCCGCTATGTCGCCAGCGTCATCGGCCGCGTCGCCGCCCCGCCCCGCTTCGCCGCCCGCTACGGCGGCGAGGAGTTCGCGATGATCTTCCCTCGGGAATCAGCCTCGATCGTCGCCGGCACCCTGGAAGACATCCGCGTCGAGGTCTCCTCGCGCATGCTCAAGCGCCGCTCGACCAACGAGGACCTGGGCGCCATCACCATCTCGTCAGGCTTCTCCGAGCGTCGTCCGGGCGAGACCGGCCACTCGGTCATGGAGCGGGCCGATGCGGCGCTCTACACCTCCAAGCGCGGCGGCCGCAACCGCGTCACCGCCGCCGAGGCCAAGCAGGAATCCGCCAACGCGGCGTAATTCCGCTGGTGTTCCCCAAGGTTAGTCGCGCCTAGACTCAGGTCAACAAGTGACAGCCTTGGGAGGACGCCATGACCTACGAGAAGATCCGGCTTGAGGCTGCCGATGGCGTGGCCGTCGTCACCCTCGCCGATCCCTCCACCCTGAACGCCGCCAGCCTGGACATGGCCCGCGAGTTGGCCCACGCCTTCGGCTCAATCGCCGCAGGCAGGGTTTCGGCCCGCGCCGTGATCCTGACGGGCGAAGGCCGCGGCTTCTGTTCCGGCGCCAACCTGTCTGGCGGCGGGGCGGCGGGCCGCGAGGCCGACGTCGACGGCAAGCCCGACGCTGGCTCGGCGCTGGAAAGCACCTACAATCCGCTGGTCACCCTGCTTCGTGACTTCCCATTGCCGATCGTCACGGCGATCAATGGCCCAGCGGCCGGTGTCGGCTGCTCCATCGCCTTGCTCGGCGACATCGTCGTGGCGGCGCAGAGCGCCTATTTCCTGCAGGCCTTCCGCCGCATCGGCTTGGTGCCTGATGGCGGCTCGACCTACCTGCTGCCGCGCCTGGTGGGCAAGGCGCGCGCCATGGAGATGATGCTGCTGGGCGACAAGATCCCGGCCGCCAAGGCGCTGGACTGGGGTTTGATCAATCGCTGCGTCCCTGACGCCGAACTGATGCCGACCGCCGCCGCCATCGCCCAGGAACTGGCCGCCGGCCCGGCCGCCCTCTCGGCGATCCGCAAATTGGTTTGGGATAGTCTCGACGCAGACTGGGTGGGCCAACTCCACGCCGAGCGCCACGCGCAGAAGGCTGCGGGCAAGACCGATGACTTCCTGGAGGGGGTCGGCGCGTTCCTGCAAAAGCGCCCGGCGGCGTTCAGGGGGACGTAGGCGCCCTAATTCGCCAAATATGGCTTATGGCTCTTTTCCTCGACGATCTCGGACCCGGCCAGGGAGTTGATATCGCGCTTCACGGCGGCGCGGCGGTCGTTATCGATATAGACCCGGCGCGCCAGCTGGACGAAGTCCGGGCCGAAATCCTGGCGGCGCTCGCAGTCGCGCTTGCCATCCTCGATGTCCCACAAGGCGGCGTTTATCTCGGTCAACTCGGCGGTCAAACGCTTCAGTTCCGCCGAGGCCGGCAGTTCCCGCGTCGCGGTGGCTTCCAGCAGGCCCAACTCGGCCCTGACATTGGCCTCCTTGGCCGCGTCGCCGATCCGCGTCGCCTTGACGCGCAGGATCGTGATCTTGTCGATCAGTTCGCCGGCCGAGACGGGCGCGAGAATGGGCATCAAGAAACTCCGGCGATCAGGCGCTGCAGGGCCGCGTCCACAACATCGAGCGGCAAAGCGGCCATGCCCTGTCCGTAGTCTTCCGCGACGAGCAGCTCAAGCCGTCGAGCCGCGGGGCGGAATTTCACCGCCTTGCGGTGGTCCTGCTGCAGAGACAGGAGGGGTACGCCGCCAGCCGCCAGCATGTGACCTGGGCCCGCGTCATTGGCCACGGCGGCCGTGAGCCGTCCCGCTAAAGCGATGGCCAACAATGGCCCCTTCACGGTCGGATAGTCGTCGGTGCGGTTCCATTCGGGCATCAGAGCTGTGGGTATAGCGTGACGAGCGACCTGGGCGTCGGCGGCCTCGTCGGGACCGAAGAACAACACCGCCTTGCGTCCCGAGGCCTCGAGGTTTCGCGCCAACTGCACATAGCGCTCCAGCGGCCAGCGTCGGTCCTTGCCGCCGGCGCCCGGCGCCAGGCCGATATAGGTCGGGCCCTCTGGCAGCAAGGCCTTGGCGGCGGCCAGAGGGTCGGGGTGGCTTAGGACCAAGGGGCGGGGCGCGCCGGAGCCGTCGGTGGCCAGGGCCAGCAGTCTCGCCAGACGATCAACCACGGCGACGGGCCAGCCGGCCTTGCGCGCCTGGACTGCGGCCGAGACGAAGCGTCCGCCGCGCGACGCCCGCCGCGCCACGAGGCTGCGCCGCAGGTTTTCCTGGGTGTCGATCACCAGGTCGAAGGTTCGGCCGCTGAACGGCTTGGCCCAGGGCAGCAGGTCCGCCAGCTTCGCGCCGGTGCGACCCGTGGTCAGGATCTCGTCGATATAGCCATCGACCACAGCTTTTAGCGGGCCGGCATAGACCGTCTCGCCCTTGCCGGCGCACCAGGTGATCCGGGCGTCCGGAAAGGCCGCGCGCAGGCCGGCGATGAAAGGCAGCTTGATCAGCCCGTCGCCGATCACCTCGCCCATCGAATAGATCAGGACCGTTTGAACCATCGCCCGGCTTAGGCCGGGCCGCC
>JACMOF010000557.1 GCA_014378155.1 Caulobacter sp.
AGCGGACCCGTACGGTCTGTCCGCAAAGGCTCGCCATGGCCCGGGCGAGCCGGCTTCAGCAGAGTGGCGCAGAGGGCCGGGGTCAGCACCAGGGCGACCAGCACCGACAGACCCATGGCCGAGACGATGGTGATCGAGAACTGGCGATAGATCACGCCCTGCGAGCCGCTGAAGAAGGCCATGGGCACGAACACCGCAGCCAGCACCAAGGCGATGCCGACCAAGGCGCCGGTGATCTCGTCCATCGACTTGCGCGTGGCCTCGACGGGCGACAGGCCTTCCTCGCTCATCACCCCCTCGACGTTCTCGACCACGACGATGGCGTCATCGACCAGCAGGCCGATGGCAAGCACCAGGCCGAACATGGTCAAAGTGTTGATGGAATAGCCGAAGATCGACAGGATTCCGAAGGTGCCCAGCAGCACAACGGGCACGGCGATGGTCGGAATCAGCGTGGCGCGCCAGTTCTGCAGGAACAGGAACATGACGATGAAGACCAGGATGATGGCCTCGATCAGGGTCTTGATGACCTCCTCGATCGACAGCTTCACGAAAGGCGTGGAGTCGTAGGGGACCACGTACTGATAGCCGGCAGGGAAGGTCTTGGAGAGCTCCTCGACCCGCTTCTTGACGGCGTCGGCCGTGTCCAGCGCATTGGCGCCGGGCGCCAGCTTGATGGCGATGCCGGCGGCCGGCTTGCCGTTGTACTTGGCGCCAAAGCCGTAGCTCTCGGCGCCCAGCTCGACGCGGGCCACGTCGCGCAGGTGGACGATGGCGCCGCCGGCGCTGTTCCTGACGATGATGTTCTCGAACTCGGCCGGGGTGGTCAGGCGCGACTGGGCGGTGATCGTGGCGTTCAGGGCCGTGCCCGGCAGGTTGGGCGCCCCGCCCAACTGGCCAGCCGAGACCTGGGCGTTCTGGGCCCGGATGGCGGCCTGCACGTCGGCTGGGTTCAGGCTGAAGCTGGCCAGCTTGGTCGGATCCAACCAGATGCGCATGGCGTATTGCGAGCCGAACATCTGGATGTCGCCCACGCCGTCGACGCGGCTCAGCGGGTCCTGCAGGTTGCTGGAGATGTAGTCGGCCAGGTCGGTGGCGGTGGTCTTCGGATCCTCCGAATACATGCCGACCACCAGCAGGAAGTTCCGGGCCGACTTGGCCACTGTCAGGCCCTGCTGCTGCACTTCCTGCGGCAGCAGGGCGGTGGCGGTCTGCAGCTTGTTCTGGACCTGCACCTGGGCGATGTCGATATCGGTGCCGGCCTTGAAGGTCAGGGTCGTCGTGGCCCGGCCCGAGTTGTCGCTGGTCGAGGCCATGTAGTCCAGGCCGTCGAGGCCCTTCATCTTCTGCTCGATGACCTGGGTGACGCTGTCCTCGACGGTCTTGGCCGAGGCGCCGGGATAGACGGCGCTCACCGCGACCTGGGGCAGGGCGATGTTGGGATATTGGGCGATCGGCAGGCTGCGGATGGCCAGGGCCCCCGCCAGCATGATGACGATGGCCACGACCCAGGCAAAGATCGGCCGGTCGATGAAGAAACGGGAAAGCATCGGGGACCGGCCTTAGCGTTGAGCAGAGGTAGCAGGAGCGGTGATGACGGCGGCCTTGACCGGCGCGCCGGGGCGCACCTTCTGCAGCCCTTCGACGATGACCTGGTCGCCCGGCTTCAGGCCCGAGGTCACCAGCCACTTGTCGCCGATCGTCTGGCTGGCGACCACGACACGCGGCTCGGCCAGGCTCTTGGCGCCGACCACCATCACGGTGGCGTTGCCCTTGGGATCACGGCTGACGGCCGCTTGCGGGATCAGCATGCCGCCATTGGCCACGCCCTTGCCGAGAATGGCGCGGACATACATGCCCGGCAGCAGCACGCCATTGGGATTGTCGAAGGTGGCGCGCAGGCCGACCGACCCGGTGGTGGGATCGACGCTGACGTCGGAGAACTCCAGGCGGCCGGGCACGGGATAGGTGGAGCCGTCTTCCAGCTTCAGGGTCACCTGAGCCGAACCCGAGCGGCCCAGCTGGCCGCTGTTCAGGGCGCTCTGCAGCTTCAGCATGTCCGAGGACGACTGGGTCAGGTCGACATAGATCTTCGACAGGTCCTGCACCGTGGCCAGGGCCGTGGCCTGGCTGGCGGTGACCAGGGCGCCCGGGGTCACCGTGCTCTTGCCGATGCGGCCCGAGATCGGGGCCAGCACGCGGGTATAGCCCAGATTGATGCGGGCGCCGTCGACGGCGGCCTTCTGGGCGGCGACATTGGCGGCGGCCGTCAGGGACGCGGCCTGGGCGTCGTCATTGTCCTGCTTGGAGACTGCGTTGATCTCGACCAGGCCCTTGTAGCGCTCGGCCTTGAGACGGGCGGCGGTAGCCTGGGCCTGGGCCTGGGCGAGACCCGCAGCGGCGCTGTTATAGGCGACCTGATAGGTCGCGGCGTCGATTTGGTACAGCGCCTGACCGGCGCGGACATAGCCGCCTTCCTGGAACAGCCGCGCCTTGACGATGCCGCCGACCTGCGGACGCACCTCGGAGATCAGGTGGGCCGAGGTGCGGCCGGTCAGTTCGGAGGCCAGGGTGACCGGCTCGATCCTGGCGATGATCACGCCCACCGGCGAGGGGCCGCGCGGTCCCATGCCGCCGGCCCCGCCCGCGCCCTTGCCTTGGCCACAGGCGGCCAGGGTCAGCGCGATGGCCGCGACGCAGGCCGCCGAAAGGACGGCGCGAGAACGGTTGACGGACATAGAGAAACCCCAGGAGCGACAGGGCGTCGCAGGCGCTTGGCCTTGACGAGGCCCTGGTGGTAACCAACATGAGAATGAACGTTCATTCTCAATCGGGCTGGACATAGTTCCGGGGTTGTCGCAAGTCAACCTCGGGGGTTCCGTCCAGGTTGACGTAACGGAAATTTAATTGGGACTTGTAGCTTTTCATGGACGACGAAGCCCAGGCTGTGTGCAGGCCGACGCCGGAAGCCCGACGCCAGCAGATTCTTGACGCGGCCTGCGACTGCGTGCGCCAGGCCGGGTTCCATGGCGCCAGCATGGCCGAGATCGCCAAGGCGGCGGGTCTCAGCGTCGGCCAGATCTATCGCTATTTCGAGAACAAGGAGGCGATCATCGCCGCCATCGTCGCCCAGGACCTGGCCGAGATGCGCGAGAAGTTCGCCGAGATGAAAAGCCGGCCTGGCGACCTGCTGGACGCCATGACCGAGCACCTGCCCGAGGCAGTCGACAAATGCTTCGACCTGCGCCGCGCGGCCCTGGTGCTGGAAGTGCTGGCCGAGGCGGCGCGCAATCCCAAGGTGGCCTGCATTGTCCGCGCCGCCGACGAACAGGAACGCGCCTTCGCCCGCGGCATGCTGGAGCGCAGCCGCAATCCCGCTTGGAGCGATGCGGAGTTCCATGCCCGCAGCGAAGTGGTCGGCATGCTGTTCGACGGCATGATCATGCGCGCGGTCAACCATCCCGACACCGACCGCCAGGCCCTGGCCCGCGTGCTGGGCGCCACCGTGCGGCAGCTGCTCAGCTAGGGGCGCGGGGAAGCGGGGCCAACAAAGTCCGCGCCGCGATGTCGGATCATCGTCCCCAGCTTCGTCCTTGGGCTGACGACGCTGACAAAAGTTCGAGGGAGCCCACCATGACCGCGCCAACCCGCCGCCGGCCCTTCCGTTTGGCCCTGATGGCCGTCGCGGCCGCGGCCGCACTGGCCGCCTGTTCGCCGCCCGCCGACAGGAAGGCCGCCCCGCCGGCGACGCCGGCCGCCGGCCCCGCTCAGCCCGCCATGCCCCAGGTTCCGGCCGGCGACTACACGCTCGACAAGAGCCACTCGACGGTGGTGTTCAAGGTCGGCCATCTGGGCTTTTCGCAATATACGGCCCAGTTCGCCGCCTTCGACGCCAAGCTGAAATTCGACCCGGCCAATCCGGCGGCGGCCAGCGTAGAGGCGACGATCGACCCGCGCTCCCTGGTGATCCCCAGCCCGCCGGCCGGCTTCCGCGACGAACTGACCGGGCCATCCTGGTTCGACGCCGCGAAATATCCGGCCATCACCTTCCGCTCGACCAAGATCGAGGTCACCGGCGCCAATAAGGCGAAGATGACCGGCGACCTGACCCTGCATGGCGTCACCAAGCCAGTGGTGCTGGAAGCGACCTTCAACGGCGGCTATGCGGGCTTCGACATGGACCCGCACGCCCGGCTCCGCTTTTCGGGCCACCGCGGGTTCAAGCGCTCCGACTTCGGCATGGGCTTCGGCGTGCCGGCCCCGGGCACGACCATGGGCGTCAGCGACGCGGTGGAGGTGCGGATCGAGACGGAGTTCAGCGGACCGGCTTGGGTGAAGTAGGGGGCGTCTCAGCTCTACGGCGCCAAGACCCGCGCCAACTCCGGAACCGCCTTCGCCAACGCTTCAGCCACGATCGTCGCGCAAGCCTCCGCCCCCACCGGACCCAGGTGGGTATAGTCGAAGGGCGCCTCGCCCGGCGCGCCCGGCGCGGGCATCGGCACGGCGACGGCGCCTGGGATCGGCGGCTCATAGAACTTCACGCCGACCGTCGTGCCGGTCGCCAGGGCCTTGGCCACCTCCGCCGAGGGCGGCCCCTCGGCCCAGTCCGCCACCTTCACGGGGCCTAGCGCCTGAGCGGCGGCGGCGCTGCGGGCGTTCAAGTCGACCAGCGGCGTGGCGGTTTCGGCGGCGACGGCGCGGATGGCCTGGGCCCACGGGATCAGGTCGTCGACCAGCTTGCCGTCGCTGAACTGCCGGCGCGACAGTGGGGTCACCAGCACCGGATGGGCGCCCGTCGCGCGCACGTCGGCGACATAGCGTTTCAGATTGGCCGGAAACTCGGTCTTCAGGTCGGTCAGGCGCTCGGCCCGGCCATAGGCGTCGTTGTGGCCGAACTGGATCAGCACATAGGTGTCGGCGAAGCCCCCGGCCTTCATCTCGGAGAGGGCCAGGGTCCAGGACCCTTCGCTGCGATAGGTCTTGGTGCTGCGCCCGCCGCGCCCGAGGTTTATGCAGGCCACGGCCGACGTCACCCGCTGACCGCAGAACGCCCCGCCCCAGCCGCTGCGCACCGCCGTGGTCGAGTCGCCGACCAGGATGATCTTGGTCGCCTTGAACGGCGGCGGATCAGCCGGGGCCTGGGCGAGGACGGGCGTCGCGATCAGGAGGGCGGCGGCGAGGAGGAGGGGCTTGAGCGTCATCGATCTTTCCACCAAACGATTGTCATCCCGGACAAGGTCCGGACGACCGCCGATCCGGGACCGCCGGAAGCGCCGGCGTTCACGCGTCGGTCCCAGATCTCCGCGCCGCGCGCTTGTCCGGGATGACAACATGGATTATGCCAGCGCCCTGTATTTGAAGCCCTTGAACCGCGCCGAGCCCTTGCCGGCCGCGTAGAGGCCCGGCTTCAACATCAGGAAGCCGCCGCGCACATTGTGGTGGTAGCCCGAGACCTCCATGCCGCGGTCGAACCGCTTCCAGGTCGCGCCGCCGTCCCCGCTGGTGTGGAAGGACACGATGTGGCGGTCGTTTTTCAGCCGCATCAGCATCTTCGACCCCTGCGGATTGGCCGGCCGGCCGCGCTCGATGCCGTACTGATGAGTGACGAAGTTCTTGGTGTCGAAGCCCAGGCCGCAATAGAGCTGGCGGTCATAGAACAGGATCAGGCCGGCTCGGGTGTCGGCATCGACCTCGATCTCGCATTCGATCTCATAGGCTTGGTCGCCGTTGACGAAGATCAGCGGAGCGCCGGTGCTGGGCGCCTCGCCGGCCCCCTTCAGGGTCATGACCCCGCCGGACCGGCTGATGCGGTCGTGCTCGCCTGGCTTGGGATCGAAGAAGTTCCATTGCACGCCGTGCTTGTCGGCGCCGAAGTCATCCGACAAAGCCAGGCCGTGGGGACCCACCTTGCCACCCTTGGGCTTGGGGAGCGGCTTGGACAGATCGCCGCCGCCGACCTCGAACCAGCCGTCCTTGGTCCAGGTCACCGGGGCCAGCAGGGTCTGGCGGCCCAGGGTATAAAAGCCGTTTTCGTAGCCGTGATAGACGGTCCACCAGTCGCCGGCCGGACCCTGGACCAGGGTGGCGTGGCCGCGCGACCACCACTTTTCGCTATTGTCGGTGGTGCGCACGATGGGGTTTTTCGGATCGTTCTCCCAGGGACCGGCCAACGACTTGGACCGCGCGACGATGACCATGTGGCCGGTCGGCGGGCCGGCCGTGCCGCCCACGGCGGTGACCAGGTAATAGTAGTCGCCGCGCTTGGTGACCTTGGGGCCCTCGGGCGAGAAGCCCTCGACGTCCCAGTCCTCCGGATAATGCCAGGGATCATAGACGTGCTCGGGCTTGCCGATGGTGGACAGTCCGTCGGGCGCCAACTGGATGCGGTCGCCACCCGACAGGAACAGCCAGCGCACGCCGTGTTCGTCGACCACATGGCCGGGGTCGATATAGCGCGGCAGCTTCAGATCAACCGGCTCGCTCCACGGACCCTCGATCTGGTCGGCCCAGATCACGTAGCTGGTGTTGTTGTCCGGGAATTTGGCCGGCAGGAAGATGTAGTAGCGGCCCCGGTGCTTGCAGAGCTCGGGCGCCCAGATCGAGCCGACATTGGTCTTCAGGGCCGGGCCGACCGGGGTCCAGTTGACGAGATCCGTCGAGCGCCAGATGAGCAGGCCCGGATAGGCGTCAAACGACGAGTGGGTCATGTAATAGACCTCGCCGTCCTTGAGGATCGACGGGTCGGGATGGTCGCCGGCCAGGATGGGGTTGAGGAAGGCCCCGTCTCCGAGATCGGCCTTGCGCTGGCCCTCGACGCCCTTGGCCCAGGTCGCGGCGGGCTTGGCGGCGGGGCGCGCGGCGTCGGCGATCGTGGGGAGAGCGGCTGCGGCGGCGCCGGTGAAGGCCGCGCCCAGCGCGCCTCGGCGATTGAGATCGACCATGTGTTTCCCTCCCAGAACGCGCGCGACGTTGGCTCGTCGCTTCAATGATACCGCTAGCCTATCGGGCCTTTCCGAACGATGTCCACCGGTGTCATCGCCGATAACGCTGTCAGCATGAAACGAAAAACGCCCGGAGGCATAGCCCCCGGGCGTTTTTGAATTCTTTCCTTCCCCATTTCGGGGAGGGAAATGGCGCCTTAGCC
Source organism: Caulobacter sp. (assembly GCA_014378155.1). Lineage (GTDB taxonomy): Bacteria > Pseudomonadota > Alphaproteobacteria > Caulobacterales > Caulobacteraceae > Caulobacter. The sequence continues at coordinate 7,145 of JACMOF010000557.1, forward strand.
CTGCATCGCCTCAAGTTCCTTGCCGCGTGTCTCCTGGATCAGCTTCTGGACCAGGAAGAACGAGACCACGGCGCTCAGGGCGTAGAAGCCATAGGTCATCGGCAGGCTCTTGGCGGCCATCGACGGGAAGCTGACCGAGATGCCGAAATTGGCGATCCATTGGGCGAAGCCGGCGACGGCCAGGGCCGGGCCGCGCATCTGGTTGGGGAACATCTCGCCCAGCATGACCCACATCACCGGACCCCAGCTGAGGTTGAAGAACACCACATAGGCATTGGCCGAGACCAGGGCGATCAGGCCGGTGTCGCCCGCCAGGTGCAGGGCGCCGTTGACGGTGGTGGCGGTCGAGAAGCACCAGGTCAGCAGGCCCAGGGTCACGGCCATGCCGGCCGAGCCGATCAGCAGCAGCGGCTTGCGGCCGATCTTGTCGATCAGGCCGATGGCCAGCAGACAGGCCAGGATCGACAGGGCGCCCGACAGGATGTTGATCTTCAGGCTGTCGTCCTCGGTGAAGCCCACCGACTGCCACAGCACCGAGCCATAGTAGAAGACGATGTTGATGCCGACCAGTTGCTGGAAGACGGCCAGCACGAGACCGGCCCAGAGGATGGCGCGCACCTTGTGGGTGGTGGGGTCCAGCAGGTCCGAGAACTTCGGCTTGTGGTCTGCCGACAGCGAGGCGCGGATCTCGGCGACCTTGGCGGCGCCTTGGCCGGCCCCGAACAGGCGCGACAGGATCTTTTCGGCCTCGGCCTCCTTGCCCTTGGCCACCAGGTAGCGCGGGCTTTCCGGGATCGACAGCAGGGCGAAGAAGAAGATGGCGGCCGGAATGGTCTGCATCCAGAACATCCAGCGCCAGGCGGGCAAGCCCAGCCAGAACGGGGCGGTCGAACTGCCGGCGGTGTGGGCCAGAATGTAGTTGGCCAGGAAGGCGCCGGTCAGGCCGGTGATGATCATGATCTGCTGCACCGACGACAGCCGGCCGCGGATATTGGCCGGCGTCACTTCGGAGATATAGACCGGGCACAGCACGCTGGCCGCGCCCACGCCCAGGCCGCCGATCAGGCGAAAGATGATGAACACGGTGGAGGTGTGGGCCGCGCCCGAGCCGATGGCGCTGACCAGAAACAACAGGGCGGCGATGATCATCACCGTGCGGCGGCCCCAGACGTCGGCCAGGCGGCCGGCGGCGAAGGCGCCAAACGCGCAGCCGATCAGGATGGCCCCGACATTGAGGCCGGTGCCCAGCTTGCTGAGGCTGAAAGCCTTCTCCAGGCCTTCCTGCGTGCCGTTGATGACGCCGCTGTCGTAGCCGAACATGAAGCCGCCGATGGTGGCGACCGCGACGATGGCGGCGATGAAGGCCATGTTGACCTTGCCCCCATTGGGGCCGCCCACGGCGCTCATGCCCGGGCTTGGGCCGGCGTTGATGACTGATGCCACGGTTTCTTCCCCGATGTGGCCCGAAGGCCCGTTTGTACGCGGAGCGGTCCTTGGCGGACCGCTCATTGAGCTTGACCTTAGTGTTACCGGTATCAGCCCGCAAGCGGCGTTGGCGGCCTTTCCGTAGGGTTGGTCTTGTGCGAGCTAAGATTAGCTAATCGCGAGCCCGACCATGCGCACAGTCAACATGCACGACGCCAAGTCGCAGCTTTCCAAGTTGGTGGAGGCTGTGGAGAGCGGCGAAACCGACCAGGTGGTGATCGCGCGCAATGGCCGGCCTGCCGCGCGGCTCATCCCCATGACGACGGCGGCCAGGACGCCGGTCAGAATCGGCATCGCCAAGGGCCTGTTCGTCGCCCCGGCCGACACGGCCGCCCAGGACGCCGAGGTGGCGGTGCTGTTCCTCGATCCGCGCGATTGAGGCTGCTGCTCGACACCCCCATCGCCTTGTGGACCCTGACCGACGATCCCCGCCTGACGCAGGCGGCGCGCGACCTGATCCTCGACCCGGCCAATGAGATCTGCGTCAGCGCGGTGACGCTCTGGGAGATCGCCGTCAAGCATGGCCTCGACCGCCAAGGTCCGGGCGCCATGCCGATCGGCGCCCATGAGGCCCAGGTGCTGTTCGCCGCCGCCGGCTATTCGCTGATCCCGATCACGCCGCAGCAGGCCGTCATCGTCGAAACCCTGCCGCGCATCCACGCCGACCCGTTCGATCGCCTGCTGATCGCCCAGGGGCTGACGGAGGCCTTGGTCCTGCTGACCCACGACGCCGCCGTGGCGTCCTACAACACGCGCATCATCAAGGTTTGACGCCGGCGGCTTTGGCGGCGGCCTGAGTCTTCGACTTTGCCGCAGGTCGTGCGACCTACTCGCCCCATCCGGTGACAGCATGACCGCCGAAGACCATGCGGCGGATCATCGGTGACGTCAGTCCCGCGCTGAAGCTCGCGGGTGGGGCGCTCGCAGCGTTCAGGCGCGCCATCTGGGAGTCGTTGAGCACGACCTGCGTGGCGGCGATGTTTCCGGCAAGCTGCTCCAGCTTGCTCGCGCCGACGATCGTCGCGGTGACGCCGGGGCGCGCCATGACCCAGCTGAGCGCGACCTGCGCGACGGGGCGATCGAGTTCGGCCGCGACTGTCTTCAGCGTGTCGAGAACCTCCCAGTTGCGGTCGGTGAACTTGCTGTCGCCGAACGGGTTGGGGCCGCTGAGCCGGCCGGTGTTTTTGGTGTCTTCGCGGCGGTACTTGCCGGACAGGAAGCCGCCCGCCAGCGGACTCCACGGCATCACGCCCATGCCGCCTTCACGGGCGGCCGGCACATGCTCGCTTTCGACGTCGCGCGCGACAAGGGAGTATTCCACCTGGATGGCGATCGGTCCCGGCACGCGCCGTTCGGCGGCGATGGTGGCGGCTTTCATCGCCAGCCACGCGGGCATGTCGGAGAGGCCATAGTAGCGGATCTTGCCGGCCCGCACCAAGTCGCCCAGCGTCTGCACGATCTCCTCGATGGGCGTTACCCCGTCCCAGATGTGCATCCAGTAGAGGTCGACATAGTCGGTCCCCAGGCGCTTCAGCGATGCGTCGAGCGCGCGGTGAATGTTCTTCGCCCCGGCGCCGCCGGCGTTGGGGTTCCCGCCGCCGGCCTGGGTGGCGGTCAAGGGGCTCGCCGATCCGTTGAAGGCGAATTTCGTCGCCAGCACGATGTCGTCGCGCGAGCCGGCCTCCTTGATGAATTGACCCACGAGACGCTCGCTCTCGCCCCCCGAATAGATGTCGGCGGTGTCAATGAAGTTGCCGCCCGCCGCGCGGTAGGCCTGAAAGATCTGGCGCGAGGTCGCCTCGTCGGCGCCCCAGGCGCCCGGCCCAAAGGTCATCGTGCCGAGGGCCAGGGGGCTGACGACGAGGCCGGAGCGACCCAGGGTGCGGAAGGCGGTGAGCGACATGAGGATCTGACTTTCATAGCGGTTGCTACGAAAGTCATGACTCTCTTGCATCGGCGGGTCAACATATTCCATAGTGGTCGCTATGGAATATGTTGACCCGCAACGTCCACGGCGTCTTGGCCGCCCGCTGTCGTTCGACCGGGATGTCGCCCTTCAGACCGCGATGCTGACCTTTTGGCGTCATGGCTACGAGACCACGTCGGTGGCCGACCTGACCGCCGCCATGGGCGTGACGGCGCCCAGCCTCTACACCGCGTTTGGCGACAAGAAGCTGTTGTTCCTGGAAGCCGTGCGGCTGTACGCGGGCGATCCAGACGTCATGGCGCGGACCATCGGCGATGCGCCCAGCGCCTTGGAGGCGGCGCGTGACCTGATGACCGCAGCCGCCACCGCCTATACCGGCGAGGAGACGCCCAGGGGCTGCCTGCTCGCCAGCGCGACGGCCAGCGGGTCAGCGGCGTCCTGCGACGTGCAACAGGCCGTCGCAGACATCCGGCGTGGCGTGCAACGGCGCCTTGATGAGAGAATTCAGCGAGACATCGCCGACGGCGCGCTACCGTTGACCACGAACCCGGCCGAGCTTTCGGGGCTGGTCATGGCCGTCATACAGGGGATGTCCGTGCTCGCCCGGGACGGCGCGAGCCGCGCGTCCTTGCTGGCGACGGTCCAGGCGGCCTTGCGCGCCTGGCCTGGCATGGCCGCTGAACGATAGGGCTCGCCGGCGTCGCCGGCCGAGGTGGGTGACAGGCCCATGGGCCTGTCACCGTCCGCCCCCCTAGAGCATTTCCCGACCTGACTGCGTCAGGCCGGGAGCTCTAATCTTTTGTTTTGACGCATTTTTCTTCACGC